>CAJBHN010000653.1 GCA_903952805.1 uncultured Myxococcales bacterium
CTGACCCTGAACCCGTTGGCCCACGCCGACCCCATCTGGACGGTGGCTTTGCCGGCCTTTTCCGTCGTCATGCAAACCCTGGCGGGCAGCGCCTTCCCCGTACCGTTTTTTGGCGCGGGTAAGCCTGCTCCCTACACGCCCAACAGGTTGACCCGCGCCTTTGGCGGCAAGCGCATCCGCATGCGCACCGCTGAGATGTTGGTCGCCGTCGCGGGGCCCCTGTCGAATCTGGTGTTGGCGCTGTTGACCACGGTCGTCGTGATCGCGCTGGTGCGCTTGGGGCAGCCCCTGTTTGAAGATCCCAGGTCGCTGGCCCTGCTGGCTTTCAAGTTCGTGGTCTTGAACGTCGGCCTGCTGCTCTTCAACCTCATCCCCGTCCCACCGCTGGATGGCAGCAAGGTGCTCTACAGCCTTTTGCCCCACGAGCTGGGTCTCAAATACGAGGCCATCGCCGACAAGCTCTCGTGGTTGTTGATGATCGTGCTGTTTGCCGGCGGGGCCCGCATCGTGTTGGGGCCCATTCAGCGGGCCGTGATTGGCGCCCTGCTCGACGTCATCGCCCTGGCGACGTGAGTCAAGCCGAGGGGCTCCCTCGCCACAGGTTCGGGTCGTGCATGTAGCATGCGCCACCGACGAGGCCTGATCATGTCGACGCCGCCCAAGCTCCACTGCTGCATCCACGGCCACTTCTACCAGCCCCCGCGGGAGAACCCGTGGTTGGATGACCTCGAGCGAGAGCCCTCGGCGGCCCCCCATCACAACTGGAACAGTCGCATCACTGAGGAGTGCTACACGCCCAATGCCTGGGCCCGGGTCCTCGACGGCACCGGCCACGTCGTCAAGCTCTACAACAACTACGCCCAGATGAGCTTCAATGTTGGCCCCACGCTGACGAGTTGGCTTGGCAAGCATGTGCCCGAGACCCTCGATGCCATCGTGCGCGCCGACCGGGACAGCATGGAGCGCCTCGGACAAGGAAATGCGATAGCGCAAGTGTATAATCATGCAATAATGCCGCTGTGTAATAAGCGAGACAAATACACTCAGGTGCGGTGGGGCAAGCGGGCGTTTGAGGCGACGTTTGGCCGACGGGCGCGCGGCATGTGGCTGGCGGAGACGGCCGTCGATGCCGACACGATGGAGGTCCTCGCCGACGAAGGCATCGACTTCACCATCCTGTCGCCGTTTCAGGCTCGCCGGTTTCGCGTCGATGGCATCGATGGTGTGGCGACGGACTGGCAGGACTGCAGCAGTGGCACCATCCCCACCGGACGTGCATATAAATACGTCACGAATAGCGGCAAGATTGTTTATGTTTTTTTCTATGATGGGACCATCGCCAAGGGCATCGCCTTCGAACGGCTGCTGAGCGATGCATCCCACCTCGTCGACGCCATACGGCGCGCTCACGCCCAAAGACCCTCGCCTCCGGAGGAGCCGTGGCTCGTGCACACCGCCACCGACGGCGAGAGCTACGGGCATCACTTTCGCTTCGGCGACATGGCTCTTGCTGCGGCCCACGCGAGCCTCGAGAGCCAAAACGACGTCGAGATCGTCAACTACGCCACCTTCTTGGACCGATACGGCTCTCGTGGCGACGTCGAACTGCACCCCGTCTCAGCCTGGTCCTGCGCTCACGGCGTTGGCCGCTGGGAACGCGATTGCGGCTGTCGCATGAATGCCGACCCC
>CAJBHN010000654.1 GCA_903952805.1 uncultured Myxococcales bacterium
CGCTCGCGGCTGGCTGCCGAGGCCAGTCCGGAAGCGGGTGCCGCCAGCACCGAGCCTTCGCCCTCCGTTGGTGCCCCACGCGCGGCGACGACCAACGCACTGCGCTGCCTCGAGGTCTTGACCACTTTGACGGCCGACGACCCGGCCTCGCCGTGGCCGGCGGTACGTGCAGCGTTGATGGGCGATATCGACGGCTGCGCACGCCTGGTCCCGTTGTCCTTGATGAGCCCCGCAGCACGGGACGCCGTCGCCACGGTTCGCGACGTGAATGCGGCGACAACCCTCAACCGCCTGGTGCTCAAGATATCGCATCTCTCGTCGTCGACCCCGGCACGCGAAGTGGATGCCCTCGTCGCCAGCGTCGTCGAAGCCATCGAAAAACACCCGCAGGCGGCGACGCGTTGTGCCGCTGTCGCCGTTGAGGCCTTCGCCCGTGCTGGTCGGCTCGACGCCGGTGCTGCCGGCGTTGGTCGCGCGTTGCGCACTCTTGGAACGGTGATCCACCGCGCTGCCACCATCGAAGGCGTGTCGGGTGCGTCCAGTGCCCTCCTCGTCGAGGCCGACGCCTACCGTTTGGCTGGCCGCTTTCGTCGCGCCCGGAGCCTCGTTGCCGCGGCACGCGACGCCACCCACGATCCCGCCCAGCGTCGCGACATCGCCCTCGCGCAGCTGCGGCTCGAACACGCCGCCGGCCGCCCCGAGCAGCAGCTCGATGCTGTCGCGCGTGCTCGTGCCGACATCGACGTCGACGCGACCGACACCACGCGCGGTGCCGAACAGGCATTGCTTGCCGTCCTCGCCGCCCAGGCCTGGGTCGACGTTGCCGCTGCCCATCGTGCTCCGGCGCGATGGACGCAGGTGGCGTCACCAATTGGCCGTTCATTGCAGGCCTTGGCGCGCGGCGCTCTGTCGGCCCTGGGCTTGACCCGCCCTGCGCAAAATTCGGCGCAGCCCGCGCCGTCGTCGAGGACGACACCGTTGACACGTGAGGCTGCGCTTGATGCGGCACGAACAGAGCTGGTCCGCGCACGTGCTGCGCTCGCACCCGGCAGCAACGTCGTTGTCGCCGCCGCCATCGAGCAATGCCACCGTCAACTGCGCGCGGCCCATGGCACCAACGTGACAAGCGCTGCGCTGGCCATCGACACCGACCACATCGTGCGCGTGCTCGAGGCCATGCCGCTGGCCCGCGCAGCGGGGCTCCCCGTCGACCGCCTCTTTGATGTCGACGTTCCCGTCGGGGACCAACGCGTCGGCGGTCGCACCGGGGCGCTGATGGGCCTCGCAGGCGCACCGCGGTCTGGCTTGGTGCCCTCCGGCGGCGGTGCGTCGGTGGGGGATGGTCTCGACGATGGCGTCGGCAGGGGCATCGACGCCGCGCTCGCCGCGGCTCTGCAAAGGCGAGCCGTCGACGCCAACGTCGACGCCAACGCCAACGCCAACGTCGTCGACACCACGCTTGGCTTTCGGCTCGCTATGCGTCTGACACCTGCACCGCGGGCGCCGGCCCCACGCCTGTCTGACGATGTCGATGGGCGTTTGCGCTTGGCGTTTCAAGACATCGCCGACGTGCTCGGCATCGCCACCCCGACCGCCGGGCCCGAGACCCAAGACGAGGTCGTCCGACGTCTGAAGACCCTTGGATTCGCCCCGCGTTCCATCACTTCAGACGCGCCAGACTCGTCAAACGCCGACGGTGGCGCCGTCGTCGCTGCCTATGGCGGACACGACCCGCGTTTCGCCGAGGCCGTCGTGCGCGTGACGCCGCGGCGCTTTGCCGGTGTCGGCGACGACGCGTATGCCTGTGAGGTCGCCCTGGGCACCCAGCTTGTCGACGACGAAGGGGAGCTTCGCTTTGTTGCTTCGGCGTCCCAGGTGCATATCGGTGCGCTGGTATTTTCGAGCGAGCGCTGGGAGGGCGTGCAGCGTGGCTACGACGACACCCTCGCGAGGGCAGCGGCGGCACTGCGGACCGTCGGCGGGCGACGGATGCGGCCGGGTTCGCTTGCGGAGGTGCGGACCTTGATTTCGCTCGGTCGCGGCGAGGCCGTCGACGGTGGTTCACGCTTGGATCGCGTGCGTGATCTGCGGGAACTCCACCAACTTCAGCGCAAGATCACGGAGCGAGCCGCCGCCCTGAAATCCTCAGGGGTCATCGAAGGATTCCACCTCGAGATTGGCGAAGAAAATGCTGCAGGCAAGACCACGATCGGTCAGATGGCGCTCGACGCGGTGGGCGAAGCTGGCTTTCGTACCCGCAGCTACTCGCCCAAGGCACCAACGGCGCAAGAACGAGCCCAGCATCCAATCCAGCGTCATATCGATAACGGTCCGTCGCCAGGCGAGGCCGTGTTTTCCGATCGCACCATGGCCGGCAGTTATGCGTACAACGTCGCTGCCGACGATGCCTGGCTCCACGACATGGCGACCCGTCGTCGCGCTTGGGACGACGGGCTGCGCGAAGCGGGCATCGCCCAGGTTTCCCTGCAGGTGAATCCGGGGCGTGCCGGCGACGGCCTCGCCATCGACGACTACGCTGCGCAGACAACGGTCGTGATGGGCAAGCGCGAAGCCCGTGCGGCGGTTGCTCGTCATCTGTTGGCCACGCTCGACGACGATGCCCTGACGGCCGATGAGCGTGACGGCCTGCAGGCGGCGGCGGCTGCGGGGCC
>CAJBHN010000655.1 GCA_903952805.1 uncultured Myxococcales bacterium
CCAGCCGGTTTTCCGACGACAAAAAGATGATGGGAATCGAGGCGCTCTCGGCGCTGGCCTTCAGACTGCTCACCAGGTCAAAGCCGCTCTCGTCGCCAGGCAACTTGGTGTCGGTGATGATGAGGTCGGGGGCGCCATGGAGCAGTTTGTCGCGGGCGTCGTTGGCGTTGACCGCCGTCGTCACCGAGTAGCCGCTCTTGCGCAGCGACACCTCCAGCATGCGGAGGCTTTTGCTGTCGGCGTCGACGAGGAGGAGGCTCTTCTTCGCCATGATATGGGTCGCAACATCGTCGGGCCAGCCACGGAAAGTCAAGGCATTGATGTCTCGGCAGGCGGCATCAACGATGTCAGTCTTTTCCGTACATGCGTTTTGCCGGTCTGGGTTCCAGGTCCCGGGGGGCTTCAGGGTTTTTGGCGGCGCGCTCTGAAGCGGTCGCTGGACCTGATCCAGGCGGCGGCTGCCAGTCATTGCGGTTCAAGAGGTCATGAACTACGATGACAGCATGGCTGTCGGAACCACCACCGTCGCTGACCCTGGGCCACCCGGTTCGCCCTCGTCCTTCATCAACGGCGTTCAGGACCGTCTGGCTGCCGTCGTGGGCGGAGAGGCCAGGCTGGAACGAGGGGCCGCCAGGTTGATGCTGGCCAGCGGCGCCAAAAGGGCCCGAGCCCAGGTGTGTCGGTCGCTGGCCGCGGCTTTTGATGTCAGGCCCGAACTGGCGCGGGAGTTGGCTGTCGTGGTCGAGTTGATCCACGGGGCATCGCTGCTTCATGACGACGTGGTGGACCACTCTGATCGGCGACGGGGCTTGCCCACCGTCAACGCCACCGATGGCAACGCCTTCGCTGTCTTGTGCGGTGACCTGGTCCTCGCCAAAGCCCTGTCATTGCTCGCGTCGGTGCCTGGCGGGGCCGTCATGGTCGCGGACGCCCTGGACGTCATCGAACGCATGACCCGGGCTGCGGTCATCGAGGTGGAGGTGCGCCTGGTCTTGCCGCCTCCCGACCAGGCCGTCGCGGTGTGGCGGGACATGGCCATCGGCAAGACCGGCGCTCTCTTTGGCCTGTGTGCGACGTTGGTGGCTCGCGCGGCAGGGGTTGACGCCGCCGAACGGGACTCCATGCGCCAGAGCCTGGAATCTGTGGGCCTCGCCTTCCAGTTGGTCGACGACCTCGCCGACGTCACCGGTGCCGACCCCGGCAAGCCTCGGGGTCAGGACCTTCGTGAACACGCCTTGAACCACACGGTGCTGCAGGCGATGGCTGTCGATGACGAACTCGCTGGCGACGTCGCCTGTTTCTGGCAGGCACACGGCCACCAAGACGTGTTGGTCGTCGACGACGCCTGCAACAGCTTGTGCGACGCGGTGGTGCGCTTGGGGGCCCGACGGACGATCGACGAGGCGAGAATGGCGGTGCAAGATGGCGCCGGGTCGCATGTGGCGCTCGAACGAGAGGTCCTCCCGTGGGCGAGGCACTTCGTTGAAGCGTCGACGCGCCACGTTCAGGCCCACGGCCAGTGGCCAGGAGGTCTCGATGAAGGGCAACCCGCGTCCGTCAACACCGCCAGCTGACAGCGACCTCGAAGGGGTCGGCACGCTGACTCCGTGGGAAGCCCTCGTGGTGGACGCCGTCGGCAGCGTCATCGATTTTTGGCAGTTCAAGAGGAATCAAGGCCGGGTCTGGGCGCTGCTGTATTTGCGTGGCCGAGCGATGTCGTCGATGGAGCTCCAGGAATCCCTCGGCCTCTCCAAGGGCGGCGTATCGATGCTCGTGCGCGAATTGGAGCAGTGGGGCGTGGTTCGCCGGGTGCGGGCCCCCCGCGACGAAGTCTGGCGCTACGCCGCCGAGACCGATCTGATGAAGATGATTGGTCGGGTCATCTCCGAGCGTGAAAACGGCCTGGTGCGAGGGGTCAAAGAAGACCTCGGCCACGCCCTTGATATGGCGAAAAAGGAAGGTGTCGACCCATTGGTGCTGGCCCGGCTGCGCCGCATGAAAACGCTGGCCGACGTCATGGACAAGGCCTTGGCAGCATTTCTGCAAACCGCCCGCTTCGATGTGCACGCCGCCCTCGACGTCCTCAACGACCCCGACGATGTGGATGCTGGTCGGTCTCGTCGACGCTGACGGACTGCCCCTACGGGCCACGCGCTGGCATCAGGGCTTCGACGCCTGCTGCAGTTCGTCAAAGCCCGGCAACGTCGACAGGTCGGGCACCAGCACGATCTCGATACGGCGATTTTGGGCTTTGCCCTCGGCGTTTTCGTTGCTGGCGGTGGGCTTCTGGTCACCGTAGCTGGCGGCGCTCACCCGGGATGGTGGCAGCCCCACGTCGACCATGGTCTTGAGCACCGTCAGCGCGCGCGCCGACGCCAACTCCCAGTTCGATGCAAACTGCGCGGTCTTGATCGGCACCATGTCGGTGTGACCCTCCACCTGGAACGAGCGCTCGGGAATCGACGCCAACAGTCTGGCCACTTCTTCGACCGCTCCCCTGCCGTCCTTCGACAGTGCGGCGCTCCCCGAAGAAAACAGGATGTCGGAGGCGAGGGCGACGACCATGCGGCCGTCGACGATCTTCACCCTGAGCTTGCCGGCATCGATGAGCGTCCGAAAGCGCGACAGCAGGCTCTTGAACTCTGTCAGGCGCCGATCGGCCTCGGCCTTGCGACGATTCAACTCTGTCAGCGCGGCCTGCATTTCCGCGACGCTGTCTTTGAGGCCGGCCCTGTCCTTCAAGGTCGCCGCCAACTCGTCGCTGGTCCGGCCGAGTTCGGCTCGCGTCTGCTCCAGCTGGGCCTGCAGGCGAGCGTGCTCCTCCCTGGCGAGGGTCGCATCGTTGGCTCGCGCGGCGTCGTGCTCGCCCGTCAGCCTCTTGATTTCGAGGTCGGCGGCCTCGCGGCGGCGAAGCTCCTGATCGCGCACCAACTCGGATTCGCTCAGGTCCCGCTTGGCCCGTTCGTGGACCATCAGCAGGTCGTCGTAGGTGCTTGCACTCACACAGGCCGACGATGCGGCCATAACAACGATGAGGCTCAGCGATATGCGCATGCCCGCCCTGTACCATGAACACGCTGCCGGAGCCGCTCAGTCTTCGCCGGCCGTCGTCTCGGTGTCGGCGCTCGCGCTGGCGTCGTCGTCGACCAACACGGGACCTGCAAAGAGCGTGTCGGTCGGCGGCTGGCTGCGAGGACGGCCACGACGCTTGGTTGGTGCCGCCGCGATCACGGCGGGCGCCGAGCGACCACGGCTGCGCGGCAGCGTGATGGCATCAAGGCGACCCATCAGGTCGTCGTCACCGATGGCAAAGACCCTGGCGTAGGCGACGCCGCGGGCGGCCTTGGCCGTCAGGACGTCGTGCGCGTCGTCGAGGCGGCGGCGTGCCTCTTCGAGTGCCGCTTCGAGGCGGGCGACATCGCTGGCGACGTCTTCCACTGCGCCCGCAGCTGCGCTGAGCACGGCGCCGTCGATGTCGGGGAAGCGCACCTCCGCCAAATCGTCGGTGAAGATGGCGATGACGTCGCGCAGGGCCGCACCGACGGGGTCGGTCGTCGTGGACATCGAAGGCAAGAGCGTGATGGGGCTGGCGGGAGCGGCTGACATGATGGCCTCCTGGTTGGATCATATGTTCAGTGATCTTCTGTTCAGTGTCAAGCATTGTGTCACTCCCGTCAGCGGCTGCAGTTGCGTGCAGGACGCGCTTTCGCGAAAGGACCCCCATGAATCCGCGCGTCAAAAAAGGTCTCATCGTCGCTGGCGTCGTCACGGGCGTGTTGGGCGCCGTTGCTGTGGCTGCGTTTCTGTCTCTCGATCCCCAGGCGCTGGTCCAGGGCCGCAAGGACGCCCTGCTCGCCGACGTGTCGACCAGGATTGGCCGCCAGCTCACCAGCGGCCCTGTCACCGCGTCGGTGGGCACGAGCCTGACCGCCAGCATCGATGCCATCAGCCTCGCCGGACCCGTTGGGCCCGCTGGTGTCGCTGGTCCACCGCAGGTGCAGGTCGGCAAGGTGCACCTGCAATTTTCGTTGCTGCGGGCGCTGGTGACCTTTGGCAAAGACCTCCACGTCGAGCGCTTTACCGTCGATGGCCTGGTCCTGCGCGCGGCCCGCGACGTGGATGGGCGCTGGAACTTTCAAGACATCCTCGACGCACTCGACCAGGGCGCAGCCCCTGATGCGTCAGAACCAAAGGCCGATGCCTCGCCATTGGCCGGTCTGCGCGTCGCAGGTGTGCTGGTGCGAGATGCGCGCGTCGAACTCGATGACGCCGTGGTCGGTCGTCCGCTCAGGATCGAGGCCCTCAACCTGGGGGTTTCCGACATCGTGCTCGGTGATCCCCTCAAGCTGTGGCTCAAGGCCAACCTCGTCGACCAGGGGCGCGCCAGCCCCGTCGACGTGCGGGTGGACCTGGCGGCTCTCCCCGTTGACCTCGCGTTCGATCCCGTCCCCGACGTCGACATCGCGGTTGTCGTTGGCGACGTTGATCTGGCCCCGTGGGGCGCCTTGCTGCCGGTGGATGCCCCCGCTCCGGTGTCTGGCACCCTGCGGGTCGATGCCAGGGCTGCCCTCAAGCATGACCTCGCCGACGTCACCGTGGCCGGTGCGGTCACCGCCCGTGGCCTGGTCTTGCGCGACGCCATCGGCGCCACCGCCAGCCGTGGCGAGCGGCAGGCCGCCACCCGCGGCGCGCCCATCGACCTCGATGTCGTCCTCGATGTGGCGATGAACGACGCCACCACCACGGTGAAGAAGTTCACCATCAGCGGCAGCGGCGCAGCCATTGACGCCAGCCTCACCATGAAAGGCAGCGGCCTGGCGGGTCTCAAGCAAGCGGCGGTCACCGGCAAGGTCGCGGACTTGTCGCGCTTCTTGACGGCCCTGCCACCGTCGATGCGTGGGCTGCCGCCCGAGCTCCAGATTGAGGGTCCCGTCGACCTCACGCTGAAGAAGGATGGCGCCACGCTGCAGGGGGCTCTCGTCCTCGACGGCGCTCGCGTTCGCTACGTCACCACCGACGACGCCGGCGTCACCAGCCCGGCATTTGACAAGGCCGCCGGCAAGGCCCTGAACCTGACTCTGAAAGGCACTGACGAAGGCGCTGCCCTCGACATCTCCGACTTCGCCCTCGTTGTCGACACCGTCAAGCTGGGCGGCAAGCTGCGCCTGCCCACCGATGGCGACGCGCCCTTCAGCGCTGACGTTCACACCGGCGCGGTGTCGCTGGCGTCGCTGCAGGGGCTGGTACCGCCGTTTCGCGAAGCCATCGGCCGGGGCCAGAAGGTCGAAGGTACCCTCCAGATCGACCTCAACGCGACTGCCCGGGGCCAACAGCAGGTCGCCGACGCTGCCATCGCGCTGAGGGGACTCGACATCAACCTGGAAGGCTTGATCGCGCGCGGCAACGGCACGGTCACCGTCAAGGCCACCCCTGGTGCAACCGATACCGGCATTGTGGCCAACGCAGACTTCGACGGCCTGCAAGTCCAGCAAGGCACTGGCGCCGACACCAGCATCAACAAGCCCGCCGGGCTGCCGTTGCGCCTGGATGTCGACGTCAAGAAGGGGCCGAGTGCTGCGACCATCAACGCCGTCAAACTGGTCATTGGCAAGAGTTCGGTCACCGGTCGCGGCGAGGTCAAGGACATCGGTGGCAAGGCCGAGAGCCTGTCCCTCGACTTCGGCGCTGTCGACGTGGCCTTCAACGATCTGCGCCAGGCCATCCCCGGCGCTCAGGCGTTGCCCGTCGGCGGTCGTCTCAAGGGAGCCATCAGCTTGCGCGGTGGCACCAGCGCCGCCCGCCTCGGCCTTGATGCCAGGAATCTTGATGTGACCTTCGGCTCCTCCAGCATCAAAGGGACCATTGCCGTCGACGACTTTGGCGCCCCCAAACTCGATATCGACCTGACGAGCGTCGGCCTGGCCTTTGACGATCTGCGCGGTC
>CAJBHN010000656.1 GCA_903952805.1 uncultured Myxococcales bacterium
CGCGACCACCACCGCCGCCGGTGACGCAGCCATCGAAGCGAGCCGCTATCCCGGGCCGCGTCGCCGCCGGCGTGGTCATCGTTGGGCTGCTGCTGCTGTCAGCCGTCGGCGCCGTGATCTTTTCCAGCCAACGGACGCCGCAGCCAACGTCGACGCCGATCGCTGTGCCGGCCACGACGCCGATAGCTGTGCCGACCACGACGCCGGCCATGACGCCGACCACGACGCCGCTCGCTACGCCGATAGCTGCGCCGATAGCTACGCCGACAGCTGTGCCGGTCACCAAGCCCCCACCCAAAAACAAACCCCGCCTGCTGCTGGACTGACCAGGTCAGGGATCAGCTCAGGGACCAGAGTTTTCGCACGCAACGCGAGTGATCGCCGACAGCTCCACCAGATTCCACGAGTTGTCGCCGTGGTTGCCGATGTGAAACTGCACCGGCGTACCAGCTGACGCGTTGCGAAGCACCGGCAGGCGCGGCGCGATGAGCCCGCTCGTCGTGGGGATATCCACCAGCTCCCGCATGACGATGTCGGCGCCGATGGCGATGGCAACCTCGGCCTGCGCCGCCGGAAACGTCGCCTGCGAAAAGTAAAAGACCCGAACCTGCAGTTCTTCGCCTTCGACGATGTCCACCCGCAACGGCTGCGTCGCCGTCGCCCAGCCGCATCCCAAACGGGTGTCCACCTCAAGGGCCACGTCGTCGCCAAAGGTCTGCACCTGCAAAGCCGATGACGCACAGAGGGCGGCGTCAGCCGGGGCCACCCACACCGCGTCGTCGCTGGGTTCGACGAAGGTCCACGCATCGCCAGCGACGAGGTCGGTGGCCTCCTCACATTGTGGGTCGAGGTCGCACGCTGACCCACACGTCCCCAGCAAAACGCAGGTGACGGCCGCAGCGGTGTTCGTACCCCAATGCCCTCGCATCTGGTTCATGGAGCAGACCGTGGACCGGTTGGTCCCCAGCAGGGGCTCAGGCGGGTTTCCTCTTCAAGCCCCACTCGCCCAACTTCCGGCGAATCGTGTGCTCCGAGAGGCCCGTGTAGCGAGCGAGTTCGCGGTTGGACATCTCTTGGAAGTTGGCCTTGATGTAGCCGTTGGGGTCATCGATGGGATTGATGGACTTGCCACCCTTGCCCTTCTTGGCGTCGGACTTCTCTGGCTTCTCGGCCTTGGAGGCGCGAACGGCCTTGGCGGCAACGGCCTTGGCCGACATGGGCTTTTCCGGCGCGGCAGCGACGACGGGGGCCTTCTCGGGCGCAACAGGCTTCTTGCCGACCTTGGCTTCGACCTTGCCCTTGACGGGGGCAGGCATGGGCAACTTCGTGTCACGACCCTTGCTCTTGGCCGCAGCGGGCTCTGCCACGACCGCGACGGCTTCTTCTTCGTCGACGTCGACGGCGTCGTCGTCCTCGTCGCTGTCGTCGACGACCACGGCGGCGGCGGCGGGGCGCTTGCTTCGGGTCGGCAGGGGCGGAGGCGGGAGGGTGGCCTCCTCGACCGCAACGACCTCTTCGGGAGCATCAAGCTCTTCCAGCGGCGTGATGCCCAGTCGTTCCAGTTGGATGGCGACGTCGATGTCGGCCATACCGAGTTGCTCGGAGAGTTCCGACAAACGCTTCTCGGCGCCGTACTCCCGGAGATAGACCTGCACATCAAGGGTGCCGAACTCGCGGTCGCCGCCCGAGAGATAGACGATCTTCAGGTAGCCGGGGATGGAGCGCTGCACGCGGGCGAAACGCCGAGCGTCGCGCTCAAAGAGCATCGAGCCGATCGGATAGGTGAGCTGCGACTCGACAGGGCGCCCTTTGGCCCGCTTGATGTTCTCCGCGGCCTCCTCGATGAGCCCGCGGCGCCAGTCCATCGCCGCTTCGCCGACCTCGTCGAAACCGCTTTCCTCGTCGCCCTCTTCCTCGAAGGCGCCGGTGGAATCGTGGATGTTCTCAAGCTCTTCGAGCTGCTTGCTATTGAAAATCATGACGGGCCCGGGGCTGGCCGACAGGGTCGGGAGGGAGAGGTGGGTGTTGTAGCGGCATGGGCCTGCCTGTCAACGAAGCCGACACCCAAAGGTCGCTGGCTTGGACGACAAAACACACCGGCAGTGAGTTCGAGGGGGAGGGGGGAGCCACTCTTCACTCACTGCCGGCGGGTGGATTGATCCACGACGCGGAGAATACACGCAGCGTGCCAATGGCGCCGGCTGCATCAGGTTCAGCCCGGAGGGCGTCTCAACACCGCAGAAGCGTACGATTGTCCGTTGCCGTGGTGCGGATGTCCGTCCTTCGGACAGCCACCCCGTCATGGTTCAGCGATTGACTTCGACAAGGACTTTGCCGGACCGGGTGTGGAAAAAACGCGCCGCCGTCCACTCAAAGACAACGCCACGAACGGGCTCCTTGCCATTGAGCTGCCACGGTTTGCCGAAGCGGCCGATGAGTTCGATGCCGACTTGTCCGGTCTTGACGGCACGTTGCAGGTCCGAAGCTTCAAGACCGACATCGGACACGCCCTCGAATGGCTTGCGCGCAACGACAACCGTCCCCGTCGGCGACAGCTTCAGGGGCTTCTCCAGCGTGACAGCCAGACCGTTGCCGAGGTCGATGATGGGAGACCACACGAGCTTGGCCCGGTCACCGCTCTTGTCGGCGAAGGTGAGGAACTGCTCCTGGCCACCGCCGAGGTTCAGATACACAGTCTTGCCCGTGAAACCGGCAGCGCCTTTGCCAACGTTGTGCTGACACTCGGCCAGTTCATCGGCCATCAAGCCGTCGGGACACACGCCGACGATCGCGGCAACCGTGGAGGACAGCCGCTCGACAGTGACGGCGGCCTTCTTCTGCTCGTCGAAGGCGACGGGCGGCGTGGTGGCTGTGAGCAGGGCGAGTCCAAAGGCAAGCGTCAGCATGGACGGAATCTAACGCTGACGCCAGTCGCCGTCGCTGGTGCCTCAGGGCGGCACGTGACGGGAGCCCCGATCATTTGGCGTCGCCCCATGAGCGACCGATGCCCACCTCGGCCACCAGCGGCACCCGCAGCACCACCGCGCCGAAATCCCGCCGCTCCATCTCGCTCTTGCATGCCGCAGCGACGTCGTCGGCCATTGGCGTGGGGCACTCGATGACCAGTTCGTCGTGGATTTGCAGCAGCAGCCGGGCTTGGGGAAATTCCACCGCGAGCCGTCGATGCAAGCGCAGCATGGTGAGTTTGCAGATGTCGGCGGCGCCCCCCTGGATGGGGGTGTTGACGGCGACACGCTCGCCAAAGCCGCGGTCCATCGGGCTTTTGCTCGACAGCTCGGGGATGATGCGTCGTCGACCAAGCAGCGTCTCGGCGTAGCCTTGCTCCTCGGCGAGGACGACGGCGTCGCGGACGTAGCGGGCGACGCCACTGTACAGCTCAAAGTATTGCTCGATGCGGCGCTGGGCCTCCTTGCGCTCGATCTGCAACTGCTGGGCGAGGGCGGTGGCCCCCTGGCCGTAGATGGTGGCGAAGTTGATCGTCTTGCCGACGTCGCGCTCGGCCTTGCTGACGTCGACCGGGGCCTTGTTGAAGATCTGGGCCGCGGTCTTTTTGTGGATGTCTTCGCCCGTGGTGTAGGCCGCGACCAGGGCCTCGTCGCCGCTGACATGAGCCAGCAGCCGCAGCTCGATCTGGGACCAGTCAGCGTCGATGAGGACCCGCTCCCGCCCCAGCATATCGGGGACGGCGATGAAGGCCCGTCGGATGCGAGCGCCCTCGGCGGTCTTGACCGGCGTGCGCTGCAAGTCGGGGTCGGTGGTGATGAGGCGGCCGGTGGCCGACGTCGTCATCTGAAAGGTGGCCCGGACCCGCCCGTCGGCATGGACCGTGGCTTCGTGGGCGAGGACGTCGATCGTGGTGTTGAGCAGCTTGTCGAGCTTGCGATGCTCGAGGATTTCGTCGCAGATGGCGTGCTTGCCGCGCAGGCGCTCCAACACCTCAGCGTCGGTGGAGTAGCCCGTCTTGGTGTGTTTGATGACCGGCAGCTTGAGTTCCTCAAAAAGAACCTCGCCCAGCTGCTTGGGGGAGCCCACGTTGAAGGTGCGGCCCGCCAGCCGGTGGATCTCGGCCTCCGTCGTCAGCAGCCGGGCCCGCAGGTCGGCGCCGATGCTCGCCAGTTCTGCCGTATCGGTGGCGATGCCAGCGGCCTCCATGTCGGCCAGCACGGCGCCAAGGGGAAGCTCCACCTCGTCGAGCAGGCGACGTTGCCCTCGCTGGCGCAGCAGCGCGTCCAGGGGCGCCATCAGCTGCAACACGCAGCGAGCATGCTCGACGGCGAAGGCGGCGACGGCGGCCTCGTCGACGGCGCGCAGCGGTTTTTCGTCCTTGCCGCTGCCCGTCAGGTCCTTGCGGGCTGGCAGTGACTTCTGCAGCCACTCCTTGCTGCATTGGGGCAGCTCGTGCGGCAACAGCCGCGTCGGGTCCACGAGAAAGCTCGCCAGCCGCGTGTCAAATTCGACGCCGCGCAGCGTGATGCCACGCCGCAGCAACAGCCCTCGCAGAGCCTTTTCGTCGTGCAGCACCTTGGGGCGGGCGGGATCCTGCAGCAACGACACCAGGGCCATCAGCCGCGCGTCATCGATGGGGATGTAGGTTGAGGTGGGTACGACGTCGTCAGCGCTGTCCGCAGGCGGCGCCACGCTCAGAGCCAGGCCCGACATGCTGCCCGTCAGGTGGGTGCCGCCGTCGATGGCGGGCCACAGGGCGCAGAGGGCACCAGCGGGAATCGTGGCCACAAAAGCCGCGACGTCGTCGGGGGTCGCGCAGCAGTCGGCGGCGACAACGGCGCCGGTATCGGCGTCTCTGGCGGCCTTGGCTTGGTCGCGGCTCAGCAACGAGTAGAATTCCAGCCGCGTGAACAGAGCATTTTTTTCCTCGACGTCGGCGTCTTCGATGATGAGGCCGTCGATGGTGACGGGCAACAGCACGCCGGTGTCGATGGTGGCGAGGGCCTGACTCAACACGGCGCTGGCGTGGCCGGCGTCGATGGCCTTCACGATGCGGGGCTTGAGGCGGGTGGGCTCGTCGGCAAAGACACGCAGCAGTTCGTTGAGCGAACCGAATTCCTCCAGGAGCTGTTGGGCCCCTTTTTGGCCGATGCCCGCGACGCCGGGGATGTTGTCGACGCTGTCGCCCATGATGGCGAGGTAGTCGACCATCTGCTCGGGCCACACGCCCCACTTCTTTTTGACCAGCTCGCGGTCGTACTGCACGTCCTTCAGCGTGTCGTGCATGCGCACGCCGTCGCCGATGAGCTGGGCAAAGTCCTTGTCGGAGCTGATGATGACGACCTCGGCCCCCGCCTGGCGGGCCTGCACCGCCAGCGTGCCGATGACGTCGTCGGCTTCGTAGCCGGGGATGCGCAGGATCGGGAAACGGTTGACCCTCACGACGTCGGTGATGTCGGCCAATTGCTGCGACAGTTCACCGGGCATCGGCGGCCGTTGGGCCTTGTAGTGCTGGTACTGCTCCTCGCGAAATGTACGGCCCGGGGCGTCGAAGATGACGGCGCCGTAGCGGGGACGCTTCTGCGAAAAGAGCTTCTTGAACATCGACGCGAAGCCGAAGGTGGCGTTGGTGAGGCGCCCGTCTTTGGTCTTCAAATGCGGCGGAATCGCAAAGAAGGCGCGATAGACGAGGGCGGTGCCGTCGACGAGGATGACGCGCTCGCCCTTGAGAGAAACCGGCGCGGGTGGGGCGGGAGCATCGGTCATGGGTCACCTTCGGAGGCGGTGGACGCGGTGGACGCGGTGGACGCGGGGGGCGCAATGGCCCGGCCTGCTCACGACGGCGTCACTGCCTTCTGCGCCGCGGCCTTCTCGGCCCTGCCCGCCTGCCAGCTCTTGAAGAGCTCAAAGGCGATGGGGAGCACCGAGACGCCGATGATGCCCAGCACCACGAGTTCAAAGTTCTTTTTGACGACGGGAATGTTGCCGAAGAAGTAGCCGGCGCCAGCGCACACCAGCACCCAGGCGACGGCGCCGACGACGTTGAACATCGCAAACGTCGAGTAGCGCATCTTGCCGATGCCAGCGACGAAGGGGGCAAAGGTCCGCACGATGGGGACAAAGCGCGCCAACACGATCGTCTTGCTGCCGTGCTTCTCGTAGAAGCGATGGGTCTGCTCAATGTGGCTTCGCTTGATGAACGGGATCTTCTCTTTTTCGAGGATGCCCGGGCCCACCCGACTGCCGATCGCGAAATTCACGGCGTCACCCAGCACAGCGGCGATGATGAGCAGGGGCAAAATGACCAACATGTTCAAGCCGGCGGCGGCGGTGCCGTCAGCCGGTATCGCGACGCTGCTGGCCGTGGTGGCGGCGATGGCCCCGGCGGTAAACAGCAGGGAATCGCCCGGCAAGAATGGGGTGACCACCAGTCCAGTCTCGCAAAAAATCACAACAAACAGGATGGCGTAGATCCACAGGCCATACTGCTGGACCCAGGCGACCAGGTGCTGGTCGAGGTGGCGAAAGACGTCGAGAACTTGGAGCACGAATTCCATGGGAACCATGTTCGCCGTCGAGGGCGAAGGCGCAACGCCCAGCAGCGGCGGTTGGTGGCTCTTGTCATACCCCCGGGGGGTATCTACACTGCCACCATGAGCACCGTGAACGTCACCCTCAAGGTTTCAGGTATGCACTGTTCGGGCTGCGTCAGGCGCGTGACCACAGCGCTGTCGGCCATCGACGGCGTCGACGACCTCATAGTCGAGGTCGGCACCGCCAGCTTCACCAGCGATGACGACGCGGTCGATGAGGCCGCCGCCGCCGTCGTCGGCCTGGGTTTTGCCGTCGATGGGCGCACGGTGGCCGAGGCGTCATGAGCAGCACCGCCGCCGTCACGGCCAACAGCCATCGCATCAGTCTGCCGGTCGGGGGCATGACCTGTGCTGCCTGCGTGTCGCACGTCGACAAGGCCCTGCGGGCTGAAGCCGGCGTGCAGGACGTCAGCGTCAACCTGATGACCCGCAGCGCCACCGTCGTCGTGGCCGACGACGCCGACGTCGAACGCCTGGTGCAGGCCGTGACCCGCGCTGGCTACACCGCCCACGCCCCTGCTGACGACGACGATGTGTTGCTGGAGCAACAGCAGGGCGATGCGGCGCTGGCCCATGAGGCCCGCCAACGCCTGATCCGCGCAGTGGTGTCGTTGATGGGGGCGATGGCGGCGATGGTGCTGTCGATGCCGCTGATGCATGGCAGCCGCAGCGACGTCGTCGCTCAGGCCCTGATGGGCGTGATGGACCCGCCGATCCGGGCCGTCATCCCCTGGTTGTACGACGTCAACCACGACACGCTGTTGGCGACGTTGCTGCTGACGACGGTGCCGGTGCTGCTGTGGGCGGTATGGCCCATCGGCGTGCGGGCCTTCAAGTCGGCGCGGTCGAAGAACACCGACATGAACACGCTGGTCGTGTTGGGCGTGGCGGCGTCGGTGGCGTCGTCGCTGCTCGGCGAGATCGCCATCGATGCGGCCTTGTTCATCACCGGCTTCGTGCTGCTGGGTCAGGCCATCGAAGCCTCGGCCCGGGGCCGCACCAGCGCAGCCCTGCATGCGCTCGCGTCGCTGCGCGTCGACGTCGCCCATCGTGAGTTGGAGGACGGCAGCGTCGTCGACGTCGCCCCCGCCGATCTGCGGATCGACGACGTCGTGGTGGTCCGCCCCGGCGAACGCCTGCCGGGCGACGGCGTCGTGGTCGACGGCGGCGGCAGCGTCGACGAAAGCCTGCTGACGGGTGAGTCGCGGCCGGTGACCAAGGTCGCTGGCGACGGCGCCATTGGTGGCAGCGTCAACGGCAGCCAGCCCCTCAAGCTGCGCCTGCAGCAGTTGGGCAAGGACTCCACGCTGCATGGCCTGTTGCGACTGCTGCGCGAGGCCCAGGCGTCGCGGGCCCCGAC
>CAJBHN010000657.1 GCA_903952805.1 uncultured Myxococcales bacterium
CATGTTTCGCATTGCCACAGTTGCTGACGACGATAATGGCGGCGACAACAATCGACGCAACGGCGATGACGTGCGCGACTTCGGTGGCGATTTATGCAACGACGGCAGTCTCGATGACGACGACGATCTTGACTTCAGCGACGACAGAGATACATCCACAATTTTCTGCAACAACAATTCTGACGACGACGCTGACGACGAAGCGGCCACGTTTTGCTGCAATGACAAGTTCGACGTCGACGATGACGCGTCAACAACATGCTGTGATGATGATGGTATCGTCAACAGCGGTGACGAATCCTGCTGTGGCTGCAATGACGTCGACGATGACGACGTTATGTTCACAGTCTGTTGCAACGATGAGTTCTCTTGCAGCGGCAATGACGTCGAGGACGACGACAATGACTGCGATGACTTCACATCCTTTCGCAATGACAAGTTCGGCTGCGGTCGCACTGGCGTCAACGGCGACGACGGCGAAGAGGCGGCCACGATCTGATGCGGTAACGAAGTGTTCTGCGGTGGCAAGGACATCGATGATGACGATAAAGCCTGCCAGGACTGCGAAGACGACGAAACGGCTACAATCTTATTCGAGGACGATTTCAACGGCTGAAGCTGACGCCGTCCCACACCCACACCTCGGGGGCCAGCGGTGCTGCACAGCCCAGAAAATTCACAAAGTCGGCGCCGCAGCCGTTGACGATGACGACGCCCCCTTCGGCGGCGACGAACCCAGCACCATGACCCACGCGCGGCGACGGCCGATCGGTCGCGGCTGGATTGTGCTGCAGGACCTGGCTCCAGCGGGTGCCGTCCCATTCGAACAGATCGTTGCGGACGAGGCCCGCGGCATCCACGCCAGCCTGGGCCCCACCAAAGAGCACGATGCGCCCTCGACGGGTGTCGGTGGCCATGGCGGCGCCGCGCACCATGGGCAGGCGCGGCACGTCCAGGCGCTCCACGGTGCTGCCCCGCACACGAAAGGTTTCGCCGTCGGCCACCATGATGACGCCGCCCAACACGGGGTCTGGCGCCAGCAACGCCCGCCCATTGGCCACGTCGGCTTCGATGGACGTCACCGGCCGCCAAAAGGGTGCGGCCTCGGTGGTGATGCCGGCGGCGCCGGCGGCGCGCAGCGCGTCGTCGACGACGACATCGCCCCCCTGCACCAACACCTCGGTGGCCACCGGTCGCGCCAACAGGCGATGCGGGGTGCCGACGGCGGCGGTGGAGGCCACCAATTCGGTGATGTCGGCACGGGCCGCCTCGCTCTGATTGCCCGCGGCGTCGACCGACACCAGGCGCACGGCCGGCACGTCGATTTCCACCGTCAACGCCAGGCGGCCCTGCGCGTCGGGCGCGATGCGCCCGACGTGGAGAGGCACATCCAACGGCCCGACCAACACCCCGGCGGGCACCACCAACACGAGGACGGCATCGGTGGCGGCGCCTTCGACGTCGGTCTTCACGTCGGCGTGCTCGGCGCCAAACGGACTGCGGCGCAAACGCGCAAACGTCGGCGCTGGCGGCGGCGTCGTGTCTTTGACGATGGGCGTCGGCACGACGCGCACGGCGCGGTTGCCAACGTCGTCGACGACGGCCACCTCGATCTCGATGTCACCATCGGCGAAGCCGGCCAGGTCGGCAGCGTCGATGTCGAAGGTGCTGCGGGTGTCGGCGCTCAGCGGCGCCACAGCCGGGGTGCTCACGGCGCCGGCGCTATCGCGGAGGGTGACCTCGGCAACGGCGTCGACGGCGAGGGGCTCATCCCACGTCACGGTGACCGTCACCGTGCTGTCGATGCGAGCGCTGGCGGTCCGACCGGGAAACAGGGGGTTTTTGACCGCCGCGAATACCGCGACGTCGTCGGCGACGATATCGGGAGCGTCGACGTCGACGACGACGCCGGTGGCAATGCGAACCTGCAGCAGCAGACCGGCGGTGTCGGTGACCGCCGCCACCAGGGCCAGAGGCCCAGACACCAGCGTGCTGCCGTCGACGACGACAACGACCGTGTCGCCATCGACGACAACCCCGGCCAGCGGAGTGCCAGGGCCCGTACGCCCCTGGTCGACGCTGACGCTGGCCGTGGCGATGGCCTCGCTGAACACCAGTGTCACGGTGACGTCTTGTTCGGCACCAAGCCGCGACGTCGACGACGACGACGAGAGAAAGAGCGGAGCCACGGTGTCAAGCACGACGCCGGGCAACACACACCGATTGGCCGCCACCGTGCAGGTCATGGGGCGGGGGCAATCACTGTCGCTTTCACAGGTCAGGTTGGCGTCGGCGCCCACCCGCACCTCGCCACCGCAGCCAGCCCCCCACGCACCCGCCATGACGGCGACAACAAGGGCAATCGGCAGGGCGCGAACACGCTGGAAGCACATCGTTGGAGGCTACTGCTGTCGACCGGAACTGTGTGATGAGCCGGGACGCAGCGTCGATGGTCGTCGACGACAGCGAGCACCAGGGAGCACCAGGGAGCACCAGGGAGCACCAGGGAGCACCAGGGAGCACCAGGGAGCTGAGCCTGGCTCGGAGCCACGCGGCGTCGCCGCATTGGGCAGCAGGCCACGCGGCCCCGTCCCGCCATCCGGCCGGCAGCGCCGCGGCCCGGCGCCGACCCGATCCGGCAGGCTCGATCGCGGAGGCCAAATCCGGGAAGCTCGAGCCCGACCGCGGATGAGAGCGCGGTGGGAAGCAGCAGGCTGATCTGAGAAGGTTCGTCGTGACGAACACGTCCAGGTGGACATCGCCAATCGACGTCGTCGCCGCACGTGACCCCTTGCGCCGCCCATCGTTGCTTCATATGCTTTCATTACCTGGTGCGCTGACTTCATGTTGAGCATCAGGGAGCCAAGGCCCTGCCCTGATCCCCCCCCTTTTGGGCGGGGCTTTGGCTCGCTTTTTTTCGCCGCCGGGCGATGCATCCCACCACCCGAGACATGAGCGCCGACGTCAGGGGACCTCGGTGCCAGCGCCGCCCCAGTCGGTGAACAAGGCCATCACGCCGGCGGTGACGGCGACGCCAGCGGCTGCGGCCAGGCTGATGTTGGCCGTCAGCGCCTGAGCGTCGGCATCCTGTTGGCGCAACACCACGACCGAGCCGCTGACCGGGGCGCTCGCGCTGCCGTCGACGATCTGCTGGGCATCGGCCACCGTCGACACCGCCAACAGTCCCGCCACCACCCCGATGCCGCCGAGGACCCCAGCACTCGCCGCCACCGACACCGTGCTCCACACCGGCAGCGGCGGCGGATTCAACAGCCGGGCCTTCTCCCGGGGCACCCCGCGAATCTGGCCTGACCGCAAGGGCACCTCGGGAAACAAGCGCTCCACCGCCGGACCCACCGCGGCCAGCAGCTCTTCGCCACCGGCGTCGACCAGGCGCTCTTCGACCTCGCCCACCACCATGGCCCGGGCCTGATCAATGCGCCGCATCGACAACACCGTCTGCCCCTGCAAGCGACCCAGGCGACCCGTGATGAGCACGTCGGCGCCCAGGGCGTCGGCGAGTTCGGCCAAACAGCTGGCGCCCTCCCGACACCCCATGGATTGGCGGTCGCCCTCGGCGGCCAACATGGCCCGCACCTCGCTCATGCCCACCACGCTGAAGCCGGCCAGCTTGCGCAGCTCGACCACCAGGTTGTCGGCGACCAGGCGGGCCGAACGTGGCGCCATGCCGGCGTCGATCTCGAAATCCGTCACCACCATCCGTTGAACGCGGGGCGCCGATGCAGACCCCACCCCATCGGGCTCAGCCGCCCGGGCGCCGCCATGGGCGGTGGTCAGCAGGAGCAGCCACAGGATCGACAGCGAAGGCAGACGCATGCGCCATCGTAGCCGGCCTGAGCAGCCAACACGATGCATCGCATCGTCGTGCGCGCCGAGCCACAGCGAGATGCCCTCAGCTCGCAGCATGTGCACCACTCGGGTAACAGTCGCCCTGATGCGTCACCCCGTCACTGCACCACAACCGGCCAACCAGGCCACTCGACTCGCAGCTCTCCTGGTCGTCGTCACGATCGCGGCCGCCTGCGGGCCAGGCGGCTGCCCCACCGCCCTGCCCCCAGGACCCCGAGGCGATGGCCCTCCACCAGCGGACGCCGGCACCGGCGACGACGCCGGCACCGATGACGCAGGCACCGATGACGCAGGCACCGACGACGCGGGCAGCGCCGATGACGCCGGCAGCGCCGACGACGCAGGCAGCGCCGACGACGCAGGCAGCGCCGACGACGCGGGCAGCGCCGACGACGCGGGCAGCGCCGACGACGCGGGCAGCGCCGATGACGCCGGCATCGCCGACGACGCGGGCATCGCCGACGACGCGGGCAGCGCCGATGACGCAGGCAGCGCCGATGACGCGGGCATCGCCGACGACGCCGGCACCATCCCCGTCGGCGGGCTGAGCTTCGACGACGCCGCCGCCTTCGCTGCCCTCTGCCCCGGGCGCACCTCGCTGTTCTTTGACGGGCCCACGGAGCTGACCGGGCGCTTGGCCGACGACCCGGCCATCGAGCCGTCGTACCTGAGCTTGGGCGTCGAGTTCCTGCCGTTTCTCGGCAGCAGCGTGCGGCCGGTCATCCTGCGTGGGCAGGGAGGTCAGATCGCCGTGCGGCCCCATGACGGGCTGCTGACCAACCTCAACACACCGGCCGCGGCCAATGACGTCGCAGGGAGGGCCATCCGGGCCTCGTTTACGGCGCCGGTCCTCGCGGTGGGCGTCTTTTCGAATGTCGGCGACGGTGGCCGGCTGGACGCCTTCGACGAGTTGGGCGCGCTCATCGCCTCGGTGCCGTTGGCGTCGGGCGGCTTCGCCGGGCTGCTGGCCGACCGACCCGTGGCCCACGTCGACGTCGTCAACACCTTCGACGCTGACCTCATCTTTGGGATCTACGGGTTCCAGTTTGGCGACTGCGAGCCGTGAGCGGGTGGGGGCCGGGAACAAGGCGACCACGTCGGTGTCGAGGTGGAAGGGCGCGATATCCACATGCCGCGTTCTTGCTTCAATGAGGCCACGTCGGTGAGGACGTGGAGGGCATCGGCGCGGTGCCACCGGGCTGGTCCACCCGTCGATGGGCATGCTGGCCAGGCACCGTGTGGCGGTTGTCATCAAGCACCGCCGCCACGGCCTCCAGCCAAGAGAGCCGCGGGCACGACACGAACTCGCTGACCATGCGCGCAGCGATCAGGCCGTCTTCGTCGGCAGTCTGGTCAGCCGCGTTGCCCCAGCCAGTCTGTCGTCGTAGACTTACCAAGACTTACCAAGACTTCCTTCTTGGTCCGGAGCCGCCGATGGTCGCCGCAAACAACGACAAGCTGACCATGACCCTGTCGTCCAAAGGCCAGGTCGTGATCCCCAAGGCCGTCCGCGAACGGCTGGGGCTGCACGCCGGCGATGTGTTGGAGATTGAAGAACAGGGCGACGCACTGCTGCTGCGCGTGCGCCACGAAAGCCCGACGGCATTGCGCGAGCGGCTCTTTGGTCCGCCAGTCCCCCTCGAAAGCCTCGTCGGTATGTTTGCCGATCGCGTCCCCCCGGGCATGCGCGGCCTCTCCATGGCCGAGATGCGCCGGGTCGCCCTGGCCGACTTTGCACAGCGATGGCGCGCCAAAGAAGAAGCAGCGAAAGCCGACGACGATCACGATGACGTGATTGATGAAGGGGACGAACCATGAAGGCCGTCGATACGAATTTGCTCGTCCGCATCGTGCTGAACGACCAGCCCGACCAGGTCCGCGCCGCCATTGAGATTCTCAGGGGCGAAGTCCTCGTCACATCCACGGTGCTGCTCGAGTTCATTTGGGTCCTTCAAAGCAACGGCAAGCTCAGTCGCGAAGCGATCAGCCTCGCGATTCAGCGTTTGTCATCCATTCCCACCCTCACCATCGTGTCAGGGGAGGCCTGCGCCGAGTTCCTGCGACTGTGGGCCGCCGGCCTCGACGCCGAAGACGCCGCCCACCTCGCCTTCGCTGGCGAGGTGGACGCCTTCGTCACCTTCGACCGCGCCTTCGCCACACGGGCCAGGAAGGCGAAGGCCACGATCGCGGTCGACCTGGCCGGCTGAGTCAGCCGGCCAGCGCACCGCGGCGAGCCATACCCACCCTGATCAGGACGTGAATCCGAATCCGAATCCGAATCCGAATCCGAATCCGAATCCGAATCCGAATCCGAATGCCCGATCAGATGCCGAGCGACGAGGCCGACAGGGACGACAGCGATGACGCCGGCGAC
>CAJBHN010000658.1 GCA_903952805.1 uncultured Myxococcales bacterium
CCGCGGACGCGCGTCCGCCTGGCGAGCATGAGGGGAGCATGAGGGGAGCATGAGGGGAGCATGAGGGGAGCATGAGGGACGTCGATCCGACGTCGGTGCACCTGCAGGCATGGGCGCCCTTCGCTACCTGCTTCGCCATGGGCGCTCGTCGTTGGTGTTTGCTGGTGTGTGTGGCCGGAGGGCTGTGCTCGTGTCTGGCCGAGAGGGGTGGTGCGTCGACCACGGCCCGGGCGTCTGGGTCGTCGGCCCACGCCGTGGACGCCGACGCCGACGCCGCCTGCCCCGACCAGGACCCCAACAGCTGCGCCCTGGGCATCGCCGAAGACGGGGTCGCCGCCGCCAACGACGCCCGCGCGGTCACGGGGGCGCCGCTGGCCGTGTGCAGCCTCTCTCCCCTCACCGGCTTTGCTCGCGACGGGCTGTGTCGCACCGGCGTCGACGACGTGGGGGCCCACACCGTGTGTGGCGAAGTGACCGCCGCGTTTCTCGCGCTGAGCAAAGCCCGTGGCAACGACCTCGTCACCCCCCGGGGCACCTTCGGCGGGCTGGTGCCCGGCGACCGCTGGTGCCTGTGCGAGGCCCGGGTTGCCGAGGCCCTCGAAGCCGGCGTGGGGGTCCCCGTGGTGCTTGAGGCCACCAACGTCCGGGCGTTACGGACACTCCCGCTGAAAACCCTCGAAAAGCTTTCGATTTCCAAGGTGTTGCCGGCTCCGGCTGCGGCTGCGGCTTCGGCTCCGGCTGCGGTGCGCTAGCCCATGCCCGAAGGACCCGAGATCTGGCGCGCCGCCGAGCGAATCGCCCGGGCCCTTGGCAGCGGTCCCCTCGTGGAGGTCGCCTTCACCCTGGAGCGGCTGCAGCACGCCGAGGCCATGCTGCTGGGCGCGACCGTGGTGTCGGTGCGCCCCCGCGGCAAGGCGCTCCTGACGTCGTTTTCGACGGGGCACACGCTGTACACGCACAACCAGCTTTATGGGGTGTGGCGGGTGGGCAAGGCCGGCGCCGTCGAGAAACCCACGACGCGGACGCTGCGGGTCGCTCTGCAGACGAGTACGGGCACGGCCCGGCTTTTCTCGGCCACCGACGTGGAGCTGTGGCCCACCGCCGAGGTCCACACCCACCCGTTTCTCGCCCGGCTGGGCCCAGACGTGCTCGACCCCGAGGTCGACGAAGAGGTCGTGCTGCGCCGTCTGGAGGTCTTTCCCAAACGACGGTCACGCCTGGGTGGCCTGTTGCTCGACCAGGGCTTCTTTTGCGGCGTCGGCAACTACCTGCGCGCCGAAATCTTGTGGAGCGCGGGCCTTCACCCCGCTCGCACGTTGGCCACGCTCACCGACGATGACCGCCGGGCCCTCACCGAGGCGCTGCTGAGCATCCCGCGCGCTTCGCTGCGCTATCGGTACGCACGGGGGCCACAGCGCTTCACGTTTGCCGTCTTCAGCCGCGCCGGCGCTCCCTGCCCTCGCTGCGGCGATGCCGTCGCTCGCATCGAAGACAGCGGCCGCCGCCTGTACCTCTGCCAGACCTGTCAGGCCGATCCCGCCGTCCGTTCAGACGGCGGCGCACGGGCCACGGTCGACAAGGCAGGAAGCACCAGGCGAAAACGAGGACCTGCGCCGCCGACCACCGCTTCGTAGAGCAGGGCATGATTCGGGTTCATCATCTCAATGCCTCCCGGTCCCATCGCATCCTCTGGCTGATGGAAGAGTTGGGCTGCCCCTACGACATCGTGCGATATCAGCGCGAGAAGTCGGGGCTTGCTCCAAAGAGCCTCCGGAGCATCCACCCTCTCGGCAAGTCACCGATCGTCGAGGAGGACGGGAGGATGCTGGCGGAGTCGGGCGCCATCATTGAAATCCTCGTCGACCGTCACGACACAGGTCGGCTCGCGCCGGCGCGGGGAACGCCCGCGTGGGAGCGCTACCTGTATTGGCTGCACTACGCGGAGGGGTCGGCGATGCCGCCCCTTGTGTTGAAGCTGGTGCTCAACCGGATGGGACCCCTCGGCTGGCCCGCCATGGGCTTCGTCAACGCCCAGCTGAAGACCCATTTCGACTACGTCGATGGCGAGCTGGCCAAGCATCGCTGGCTCGTCGGCGATGACTTCAGCGCCGCCGACATCGCCATGAGCTTCGCCATCGAAGCCGCTGTGCTTCGCGGTGGCCAAAGCGGCAAGCACCTCGTGGACTTCGTCACGCGCATCCACGCTCGACCCGCCTGGCAACGCGCGGTGCAGCAGGGGGGCGAGCTCGAAGTGCTGCCCTGACCCCGAGCGCTGCTGCCCTGCCCTGCCCGGCCCTGCCCGGCCCTGCCCTGCCCTGCCCGGCCCGGCCCGGCCCTGCCCTCGTCATTCCGGCTTCGGGGGTGTGGGCAGGGCGGCGCGCAGGGCCAGCACGGCGGCCAGGCCCTCGTCGCAGGTGGGCTTGATTTGGTCGGGGGGCAAAACAAAGCCCGAGCCCGACCGAGGGCGCAGCTCAATGGTGTACGACAGGGCTCCTACCTCGCCGTACATGTAGTCAGTCATCGTCCCCGCGGCCGGATAGAGTTCGACGCCGCGGATGAGCCGGTAGCGGGTGTCGTGCTCGTCGGCGATGGCCGACACCAGGGTGTCGCCGATGGCGGCGTAGCGGCCGTGATCATCAGAGCGCTTGGTGTTGTTGTTCCAGGGGAACAGCACGAGCTGGCCATAGGCGTGGAAGTCAACGTGCAGGCGGACTTCTTCCCGGCGGGCCAGGTCTCGCAGCGCCGTGGTCTCGGGCTCCGAAAAGGGCCCCGCGCCGCGATAGATGTCTGAGCGCTTGGAGCTGCTGGAGCCGGTGCCGCCCCAAGCCACCGAATAGTTGCGGTTGAGGTCGACGCCGTGGCCGC
>CAJBHN010000659.1 GCA_903952805.1 uncultured Myxococcales bacterium
CCGGAGAAGTTCCGCGCGAAGGTGTCGGCCATGAAGGATTGGATCCAGCACAACCGAACTCTGCCGCTCGCCGCCATCTGGAAAACAGTGAATGCCAAATTGGCGGGTCATTACGCCTACTATTCGGTCAGCGACAATTCGTTGGCGGGGAGCCGGGTGCGTGAAATTCGTCAGCGGCCGAGGAGGGCGCTGATGACGCGGACGACGCCAGCGACGCTGCCCCGGTGCTCAAGGCGTGTGACCTCTTGCAGCACCCGCGCGGTCTTTGGCCACAGCAGGTTCAGGGGCGGCGTGGGACCCACCGAAAACGGAGCGCGCAGCACGCTCTTGTCGGGGTCGGGCAGGTCGAGGACGTTGTGGACGAAGCCGACGCCCGATTGGATGTCGCCGGCGGTGTTGCCGGGATACGCCCCCCACGGCAGCGACGGCGTCACATAGGCGAATGAGCCCCAGGTGTTCACGCAGACATTGCCGTAGCGCAGCTGGGCGATGGCGTCGTCGACGGCCCGGGCCGATGCCGGATCGCGCATCGTGGCGGGATGCACCAGCAGCGTGATGGTCAGGTTGCCCCACACCCTCGTGTTCACGAAGGTGACCGCCCGCTGCAGGAAATCGGGCACGGTGACGGCGTCGATGGTGGCCTCGGCGAGCACGGCGCAGAATGATTCTTCCGTGAAGCAGAGCTCGTTTTCGGCGCCTGCGCCCTCGGCGGGCAAGCCCGTGATCAACGTCCAGGGCAGCGTGTCGTCGTCGTCGGGCCGAGTCCCCGCTGCGCGGTCGGCGCCAAGGCGCTCGGCGTCGGGGTGGGCGGCGAGAAAGCGGGCGTGGCGGGCTGTGGCGCCGGGATAGTACGCCCGTCGTCGGGGCAGGGCGGTGAAAAAGCGACGCAGCTCGTCGAGCCAGGTGGTGCGCAGAGGCCAGCGGGTGCTCGTCACCAGCAGTCGGGGTGTGAGGCAGTTGAACGCGGCGTTGAGGCCGTGTTGTGAACCGAGTTGGATGGCGTGGTAGCGCAGCTCCTGCGGCGTCCACGGTCCGGGCACCACGATGACAGGGGTGATGTTGCCCAGCTCGGCGGTGATGGGCCGCGGATTGCCCGGCGCCACCGCCCCGTAGGTGTGATGAGAGCCCGTCATGTGCACGGTGTCGACGTCAGGATGCGTGCACAGGTGGGCGCCGACGTGGGCATCGCCGGTGACGATGGCGAGGCAGCCGGCGTCGATCAGCGGGGCAAAGGTGTGCTGCCATACCGGCAAGAGGGCCGCGTTGACCGGGTTGAGCTTGAGCACCACGACGTGGCCCGCCAAAAAAATCTCGTGCAGCACATCGCCGGGCACCAGCATCAAGACGTTGCCCGCCCCCAACAGCGCCGTGATGGGCGGTGGTGCCTTGACGTCGCCAGCGCCGAGCCTGCGCCATGTCTCACCTTGTCGTGTCCTGGCCTCGCTCAGCGACACGCCGGGCCGCAGCCACACCTCGCCAAGCCCGCCAGCCATCGCCAGGCGCTCCGAGAGTTCGGCGGGGGCGACGCGGACGACGACCTGCCCGTCGTCGCGACGGGTCCAGGGACCGACGACGTGCGGGCGGTCCGCCGCCGCCACCTGGCGCAGCGTGTCGGCGTAGACGCGAAAAAGCTTCAAGGTGCCAGTGACAAAGGCCCACTCTTCGCCGGCCTCGGGTGCTCCTGGAGCCAGGCCCTTTTGGGCCAGGCCAATCTCGACCATCGCGGCGGCCTGTCCAAAGAACGCCTCGCGGCAGGCATCAAGCAGGGCCGCCCTCGCCAGCGCGGGTGTGGTGGCCCAGCGGCGGCGGCTGGCGGCGAGGGACGCCACGGCGTCGTCGACGCTGGCGACCGGCAGGTGTTCAGCAGGCATGGGGTCCATGGTCATGAATGCTCAATAGCGCAGCCGGGCGAGCGCCGCCCGATGGTCCGAGCAGCCAAGCTCGCTGTTGTCGGTGGAGGCTGTCACCAAGGCGTCGGCGTCGGCGGCTTCGTTGACACGCGTGATCGTCGCACCCACCTCGCCAGGACCAGCTACACTCCGTCGATGAACCGCTCCGCTGTCCCCGCCGTGTGGCCTGTATTGGCTGTGTTGGTCGCTCTGCTGGGTCCGCCCGGTCTGATCGCGTGTTCCGGCCCTGTCGGAGAGGGCGAAGGAGAGGGCGAAGGAGAGGGAGAGGGAGAGGGAGAGGGAGAGGGAGAGGGAGAGGGAGAGGGAGAATCCGTCAGCGTCGCCGACTACTGCGGTCGCCTGAACACCATCGTGTGCGGGGGATTTGAGGCCTGTGGCTGCACCTTGGAGGGTCGGGATTTTGACGTCGAAGACTGCGTCGACGTGCGCGCCGTCGCCTGCGTGCAACAGCTCGGTCCCCTGGCACAGGCGATCGACGCCGGCCTGCTCGTCATCGACGGCGGTGCCGTCGACGCCTGCCTCGGCACCGTCGAGACCCTCGCCACCAGCTGCACCATCATCGACACCACCACGCTGCCCTCGGTGTGCGCGGCCTTGTTTGTCGCCACGGTCGCCATCGGTGGCACCTGCGGCGGCGGCGGCGTGCGCTGCGCCGACGGCGTCGGCATCTGCATCCCCGGCGACGGCGGCGTCACCTGTACGGTACTTCCCGGGAGCGGCGCCGACTGCACGCAGGGGCAGTGCGCCGCCGGGTTGACGTGCTCGCCAGACAACCGCTGTCGCGATCCGCTGCTGCTGGGCGATGCCTGTGGCGACGGTGGAGGCTGCCCGACCGGTGCAGCTTGCCTGCAGGGCGAGTGTCGGACGCGCTTGACCGCAGGGCAGCCAGGCTGTGCTCGCACGACCGATTGCCTCGACGGACTCGTGTGCAGCGACGATGGCGTCTGCGCCGTCGGCCCCGCCCGAGGCGATGCCTGCGGTGGTGCGGTCTGCGGCAGCGGCGACGCCTGCGTGCGCTCCTACGCCGAGCGCCGCTGTGGGGCCAGGGTCCCAGACGGCGCTCCATGCACATTTGACGCCGATTGCGAAAACGGTTTCTGTGCCGCCAGCACGGCGTTGTGTGCGGCCCTGCCCGACGATGGCGACCTCTGCCCCGACACCCGCTGCACCGCCGGCTTTGCCTGCGACGTCGACAACGGCGGCGTCTGCGTCCCGGCTCCCGCCGCCGGCGAGGCCTGCCTCACAGGTCCAGCGGCTTGCGCACCCGGCCTGGGCTGCAACGTCGACAACGTCTGTGCCCCGGGTCCCGGTGTCGGTGGCGCCTGCTTGATCCCCAACAACCTGTGCGCCGACGGGCTGGCTTGCGATTTCACCCCCGACGGCAGCATCTGCGCCGTTCGTCGCGGTGTTGGTGCGCCGTGTCAAAACGACGTATGTAAAGCCGGTCTGTTTTGCAGCTTCGCCGACGGCACCTGCCAGCCCGTCCGTGCCGTGGGCGACGCCTGTCGGGACGGCGGCGGCTGCGCTGATGGCGACGAATGTGGCGACCTGCTGGGCGGCTTTCGCTGCCACCCCATCCCCGACGCAGCCGACGCACCGTGCTTCACGGCCTGCGGCAACGACCTGGCCTGCTTCGGCGACGGCGGCGTCTGCGCCCCTGCTCTGTGCGCGAGCTTCTGAGCGGACGGCGCCCGCGCGTGGGCTGGGCCGGGTCGCCACAGAAGCCGTCGGCAGCTCGCTGGTCACCGCCTCTCAACCAGCAGCGAGCCTGACCGAGCGCACCACGGCCCCCAACGCCACGAGCGACGGCACGCACAGGGCCAGCAAGCGCCAATTGTGCTGGTCGGCCAGCGGGTGCACCTTGACGACCACCGCGATCACGGCGAGGGCAGCCACCAGCAGACCCACCATCTGAAGCGCCCGGTGGGCCCGCAGCGATGGACCCGTCGCCGTCGTGGACCGCGCCGCCGCTGTCGTTGAGCGCCACGACGCCAGCCACCACGCGCCACACGGCACCAGCATCAGGGTCAACGGATTGGCGAAGACCAGGTTTTCGTTGCCCCAGGTGACGTGGTGATCGGTGAGCGTCGCCATCACAAACAGCACCGTGCCCGGCCCGCCGACGACCAGACCCACCAGCATGGCCAGCAGTCCGACCAGTCGTCGCCGCCAGCAGCCGATGGCGACGATGGCGGCGCCGGCCAGCACACCGAGGGTGACAGCCGTGGTCAGCGACAACGGCGGTGGCGCCGACGCCCGCCTGGCCGCATGAATGAACCGGCGGGTCGACACCAATGGACGGCGGACACCATCGTCCCCGTCGACCGTCACCGTCTCGAGCCACGCCTCAAATTCGGCAGGAAGAAACGCGGCCTCCCAGGCGGTGAGGGGGTGGTCGACCTCGTCGTTGAGCAATGCATCAATCAGGACGCCCACGACGACGTTGACCGCCGTCAGCCGCCGGGTGTGTTCGCGCAGCGACGCTCGGGGCTCCATGGCCTGGGTCTTCAGCGCGCCTCGCATGACCTGATTGATGACGTCGCGAAGCCTGGTGGTGCAGTTGTCCGCATAATGGTCATAGAGATAGGACCGATTTTCGGGGCGTACGTTGTCGGCCAACAGCCGCGCCAGTTCAAGCTTCTGGGACGAACTCAAGGCCAGCGTCTGGACCCGGACATCGCGGTTCCTGCGAACATACAGAGCAATAGTGCGGTCGACGGGTCGTTCGGCCACATGAAAAGTCAGGTGCCCCTGCAGATAGCGCAGCGCCAGGGCGGGATCGAACTCGTACTCGCCGTAGTTGTACAAGCGTTCGACCTGCAAGCGCCGATCGCGCACGACGAGCGCAGCGTGCCCAAACCACTCGGCAATATCGTCGCCAGGGCCAAAGGTGACGACTTCGACCTCCAGATCGGCGCCATCGCTGAGTTCCCGGGCCCAGGGAGCCGTCGGCGCCGCCGCAACGACGGCGGCCCAAATCATCATCCAAGCCATCATGGCCGCACCATACCCGTAGGAGGACGGCCTCGCCTTCGACCCGTGCCTTGCCCGCCCCAACGCCCGTCGTCGGCACCGGGTCCAGCGCGAAAAATCGCATGAATTCCCTGACAACTCGGACAGGGACGTTCGAAGCAGACCATGCACCACTCAGGGGCTTGCTTGGTGTTACACAAAGACTTTCTACGGCGGATGCCCCTCGCTTCGCACCACTCCGCACCGATCGAGCTGAGACGGCAGGGAGCAAGCCAAGCCCCACCCACTCTGGCGGCCGATCGCGCGGGGCCCGGAAAAACCGAGGAGCGATCACCCATCTGATCACCGCAGCGATCACTTCTCGGTCGAAAAGTGGCGTTGGAATGGGGTTTCAGGCTGACAGCAGCGCAACGCTTGACATTTGTCTGAGAATCCTTAGAATCCGCCTCACCCAA
>CAJBHN010000660.1 GCA_903952805.1 uncultured Myxococcales bacterium
AGAAGCGGGGCTTTTCGGTGCCCGTCGGTGCGGCCTTCAAGGGCAGCCTCGGCGACGTGCTGACGGCGGCGCTGCATCACCCGTCCTTCCAGGACGACGGCCCCATCGACGTCAAGATCGTCGTGGGTATGCTGCGCGCCCATCGAGAGGGCAAGGCCGACCACGGCCACCCGCTCTATACGGCGCTGGTGCTGTGTTTGTGGTGGCGCCGCGTCATGGTCGACGAGCCCTCGACGTCGCTGTGAGTGGTCCATGGCCCTCGCGTCCCGTGCCAACGAGGAGTCGCGCACCGGCAGATGCGGGCCTCAAGCCACCAGCATCAGGGGCACCCTCGCGGCCTGAATCGTGACGACCTGACCAAAGGGCAATTCAAGGCTGTCTTGTTCGATGCCGTCGCCAAAGACGACGCCGCCGTCGTTCATCTCCGACGTGATGCGCAGGCAACGACCCGCGGCCAGGCGACCGTCGACCAGCGCGGTGCCCGTGCGGACGCTGGGCCAGGGCTCGCGCACCAGAAAGGTCAGCGCCGACGACAGGGGCTCGGGCAGCGGCGCACAGCCCTCGCGACGCAGGGACACGCTGCGGGCCCAACCACTGCTGCCAGTGCCCGTGCAGACGATGAGGCCCGACGAGCTGTGTCGCTCCTCGTGACCGTCAAACGCAAGCTGATAGCGCGCGCTCTGGTGGCTGCGGTGCCCGACGAAGATCTCGTTCAACGCCACCAGCCGCTGACCGTCGGACGACACCGCCTCGGCCATGGTGCGAGCCTCAGCAGGGCGTCCGTCGATGACCTCTTTGAGCAGCGTCTTGAGCGCCGCTGGCGCGTGCCGCACCAACACCCCATCAAACAACGCCCGGGACGGGTTGACGCCGATGACAGGCTGTCCCGACAGATATTTGGCGACGTTGGCGACGAGGCCGTCCTGGCCGACGGTGATGACGATGTCGTCGGCCTCAAACAGAAATCGATCGAGGTCCACCCGCGACACCGCTGCCCGCCGCCACGACAGCGGCACCGACTGCGACACGGTGTGTACGGCGTCTTCTTGAACCTGATGGCGGGCGACAGCGTCCTCGAGCTGTTGCCCCCGGCTCGCCAGAAAGAAGCGAGCCTGGGCCCTGGTGCCATGGCGCAGCAACAGCTGATCGAGGTCCGTGGGCCGGGTGACGATGACGGCCCGCGGCGGCAGGGTTCGACGGATGGGGATGCTCACGGTCATGCTCCTTCCAACGACGACGACGACAACGACAACGACGACGACGACGACGACAACGACGACGACGACGACGACGGCGACGACGACAGCGACCTCAGCGACCACGTGGGCCGCTGGCGTCGTTATCACCGGGTCATCACCCGTCAGCCGGCGTCGCCTTCGAGGCGGCGGGCCTGACCACCGAGCACCCGCTGCAACAGCGAGCCCAGCACGTCGGGGCTCAGGGTGAGGTGGTCGATGCTTTGCAGCTTGCCGGCCAGCTCGCGGGCCGCGAGACCCATCATCGCCGACGACGGCAGGTCTCGGTAGATGTCCATGCGCTCCTTCTCGGCGTTGACCTTGGCCTCCTCGAGCAAGCGGATGCTCTCGGCCTGAGCGGCGGCGTTGAGCTTGACGGTCTTGGCACCCGCTTCGGCCTCGATGCGCTTGGATTCCGCCGTCTCGGTCGCGCGACGACGTTCGTTCTGACCTCGCTGGGCGATGAGCTGCTCCTCGCGTTTGGCGAGTTCGATCTGATTGCTCAGCTCGTTTTCCTGGATGGCTCTTTCCTTGTCGACGGCGAGGGCGCGACGGCCAAAGGTGGCCTCGTCAGCCTCCTGCTGGATCTTTTCGCGCGTCGGCATCTGCAGCGCCTTTTCCATCTCCGACGTCGGCAGCACCGACGCCACCCGGGTGGCCACGATCTCGACGCCCATGCCAGCGAGGCAGGGGTCGGCGACGAGGCCGTCGTGGATGACGCCGCGGATGACCTCAATGCCGTCTTTCAAGATGACCCGCAGCGACGTCTGGGTCAGAAACGTCGACGCCAACTGGCCCGCCAGCTGGGTGATGGTGGCGGCGATGCGGTCGAGGGGTTCCTTGCTGTAGGCGCCGCTGTGGGTGTCGACGGAAAAGTCGACGCGGCGGGCGACGTCTTCGGGGTTGCCCACCCGCCAGATGACCGCGCCGTTGACAGCGACGTCCTGAAAATCGGCGCTGCGGCCCTTGAACAACACCGGCAACTCGCGATCGTCGAGGGGAATCACGCTGACCGACGCCCCCAGCGGCAGGAACCAAAACGCGAGACCAGGGCCACTCTTGCGCAGGGCGCCATCCTTGAAGAACAAGACGTGGGCAGTGGGCTCGGCGCGCATATGGCGCACAAACAGGAGGCGGCTGACGTCGATGACCATGGCTGGCTCCTTCAGACGAGGCGTCCCGGTCGGCGGGGCGCGGGAAATCGGACGGACCACGGGCCCGGCCGAAGATGACGAGTGCGCGCTGGTGCCGGCGACGTCGGCGCTGGTCGACAGCGGCGCGGCCGACGACGACGACGACGACAGCCGCAGGTCCGTGCGGGCGGTGCTTGTGGCGGCGACGCGCTGGGCTTTTTGCCTGGACACAGCATCCTCCTTCACACCGCCGAGCGGCGGACAAAGCGATAGAGTTCAGCCGGGCGCCACGTGACGCCGCGCTCGTGGTTGCCGGTGGCCTCCAGATGCCCCGACGCCAGCATGCGGCGACGAAACGAGTCCTTGTTGACGACGTCGCCGCGGACGGCTTCGTGGATGTCCTGCAGCTGTCGCAGCGTGAACTCGGCGGGCAGCAGCTGAAAGCCCACCGGCGTGTAGTCGAGCTTGCCCCGCAGGCGCTTGACGGCCATGCCGATGATCGACGCATGGTCGAAGGCGACGGCGCAGGCAGCGGCCTCGTCGAAGGCGTCGTCGTCGAAGGCGGCGGCGCCGATGTCCACGACGTCGACGTCGCCGCCGGTCTCGCCCGACCAGGGCACCCGCACGAGGCGACGCAACAGTGGTGCGGCGGAGAAGCGGGCGGCGTCAACGAGGGCGACGTGGGCGACGGTGACAATGCGGCCCCGCGGATCGCGACCGGGCTCGCCGAAGGTATAGAGCTGCTCGACAAAGACGTCGGTCAGCCCGGCCTTGTCGGCCAACAGGCGTCGCGCGGCGTCGTCGAGGGACTCATCCATCCGCATGAAGCCGCCGGGCAGCGCCAGCCTGCCCTGGTCGGGGTGCTCGGTGCGCTCGTACAGCGCCACCTCCAGGTGGCCGTCGATGACGGTGAAGACCACGATGTCGACCGCCACCGACGGTCGCTCGAAGGCGTCGAGGCGATACTGCGCCAAAAACGCCTGCTCATCGGCGCTGCCGCGGCCGGTGGCCGGCAGGTCGAGAGGGGTCGCGGTTGCGGCGGAGTGGGGTCGGCGCTTGACCATGGCGGTTTCCTTGAACATATCTTATCTTCACAGAGCATATATGCATGAGGCATATATCCGTCAAGCCATAAAAGGCCCATTACGGGACTTGGCCATAAGCATCTGAATATATGGGTATTTTTTGAGCCGCAGCGCCACAATTGGACGCAGCCAGGCAGGCCGGGGGCAGCCGACGGTTTTGGTGTGGCGGAGACCGCCACCGGCGGATCGCCCGATCAACAGCCGCTGCAGACCCCGAAGCACTCGGCGCAGCCGTCGGCGGCAGCGCCAAGGTCGTCGACGACGGGGCGCAGCCCGAGGCCCTGGTCCCAGAAGCGGCCCCATTGGCCGTCGTCCCCGGCGGTGTCTGCAAACGCGGTCTGGCTGCCGACATCGACGATGACGCTGTCGTCGAGGCGGCAGGCCCCGGTCGTCAACAGCAGGCGCAGCTGCACCTGCCGCCACACGTCGTCGGCGCGGGCCACCGATACCAGCAGGCGACAGCGGCCGGCGGCGCAGGGCGCGCGGCCAACACCGAGGAACTGCCCCACCCTGGCAGCGGCCACCACCTCGGGCCTCGCCTGCCACGCGGCCAGGTCGGGATGATCCGTCGTCCACGTCGACGTCGTCGTCGCCGACGGATCGAGGGCCCCTCCCAGGTCGGGCGAGATCATCCCCAGCGACCCGACCGACAACGGAATGCCGATGGCGGCGATGGCGATGACCTTGATCAAGGCTTCAAGGGCCCCGGGGTGGTGCGTCGACGAATGGGCGACCGGGGACGGCGGCGGCGGCGCCCCCGCCAGCGCCAGTGCCAGGCTTTCGGTCGGAGCCGCGCCTTCCAGCCGTGTCCCGGCGCGGTCAACGAGGCTCAGCCCACGCAGCTCCAACACGCCGTCGCCATCGACGACGACCTCGACGAACCCCGGATGCTGGCCGATGTGGGCGCCGCCCGCCGCTGCCACCAGCTCGGCGTGGGGGACGACCCGTGCGGTGATGGTGCCCGGCAGGCGTCGACGAATGCGGGCCGCCAAAGCCTGGCTGTCGTCGTCGATGATCGGCGACGGCGCCCGCTCCACCGCCATACACGCCTGCTGCAGCTGGCCATCGTCGGCGAGACCGCGCGCGGTCTGACAGCAGGTCAAAAGCGGCAGCGCCGCCAGCACCAGCACAAGCGCCAACGCTCTCATTCGTCCCACCGGCCGTTGATTGCCCATGGGGCTTTGTGCCCCAATCGAGGGCGCCCCGCAGCCAGCCCCCGGAAAAAAGAACACCCGGCGAGAGCCGGGTGTTCAGGGACAAGTGGTTGGGGAACAAGGATTCGAACCTAGATAAACGGAATCAGAATCCGTTGTCCTGCCGTTAGACGATTCCCCAACAAGTTGTCTTCAACGTGTAGCGGCGGCCACGGCGACCTGTCAACGGGGCATCCGCTGGCGTTGACCACTGGCTCGTGCCACCGCTGCACGATACGAGGCCCCATGGTCAAGAAGCTCGCCATCGCCGTCGCTGCCGTCGTCCTGCTGGCCCTCGTTGCCCTGGGCGGCGCCTGGGCGTGGGTTGCGGGAGGAGCCCGTGGTGCCGTGGGCCCCGCCGACGCCCCGGACATCGCATTCGTCGTCGACAAGGGCGCCACAGGTCAAGGTCTGGGCCCCAAACTCGCCGAAGCCGGCCTGATCAGAAATCCGCTGTTCTGGCGCTTTCATCTGCGCCAGCGCGGGGGCCTGAAGGCCAAGGCGGGCAAACATACCCTCTCCGCGCGCATGACCATTCCCGAGCTCAGTGACGCCCTCGAAACCGCGCCCCCCGCCGACGACGTCCCCTTCGGCATGATCGAAGGCTGGCGCTTGCGCGACACCGACGCCGCCCTCGTCGACAAAGGCCTGATCAAGCCCGGCGCCTACATTGCCGCCGCAAAAGACAGCAGCCGCTTCAAGGCGCCCTTCCCACTCCCGGCCAGGGGGCTGGAGGGCTACCTCTACCCAGAGACCTACCGCATCGTCGTCGAGGACTTCAGCGTCGAACGCTTGATTCAGCGCCAGCTCGACACCTTCGTCGAGCGCTTCTATGAGCCCTACCAGGCCGAGATCAAGGCCGGCGGCCGCAGCCTCCACGACGTTGTCACCGTGGCGTCCATGCTTGAGCGCGAAGAGCCCATGCCCAGCCAACGGGCCACCGTGGCGGGCATCATGTGGAAGCGGGTGGACCGCGGCTTCGCCCTCGGCGTCGACGCCACCAGCCGCTACGAACTCGCTGAATGGAACGACCGCACCGAGTTCCTCAAACACCTGCGCGACAAGAGCGACCCCTACAACACCCGCCACACGCCGGGTTTGCCGCCCACGCCCATCGGTGCCCCGACCGTCGACAGCCTCGTCGCCGCCATGCGACCCGTGCCGAGCGACTTTCTCTACTACCTGCACGACAGCCAGCGCATCCTGCACCCGTCGCGCAACGCGGAGGAACACGAGGCCCTGCGTGCCAGGTACAATGTCTACTGACGTCGCTGACGTCGCTGACGCCAGCAATCGCTGACGCCAGCATGGGCCCGGCTCCGTTTCATGTCGACGTCACGCTCGCGCGGAGGTGGGCGGAGTCAGGAGGCACGCCCCCCTGTCGACCCTGGTTGACGCAGGTCAGCCCCGGGCCCGCTCGTCGGTGGTGAAGTGTCCCTCAACGAACGCCTTCATGGAGTGGCTCATCGCCGTGGCGTTGGTTGGCAAGGCTTTGAGGGTGTTTTGGCCGGACAGTTCCGTCGAGGCGTCGAGTTCAACGGCCACGCCGACGGGCGCGATCGACTCGTCGTCATACCAGCGGGCCTTCAGCGTCGGCGTCGACCACTTGCTGTTCGTCACGGTCACTCCGCAATGGTTCCGAGCGGTCAAGCCACGAAGCGAAAGGCGCCGGCGCGCCGGTCATGCACCACCGACGGACGAGGCACCAGCCACGTCGATCCTGCCCAAACACCGTTGCCCGTGCAAGCAACGCACGCCAGCCAGCGGCTGACCGTCGTTGGGCGCTGCCTGGTGAGCACGTCGTGGCGTCATCATGCGATGGCATGAACAAGACAAGGGAAGCCGAGCGCTTCCCCTGTCAGGGCGTATCAACAACGGAGGCAGCCACTCACGCGATGACGACCCTCCCGCCAGTCAGGCCTGTTGGGGACAGGGCTGACGGCACGACGTGAAGTCACTGGCTCCTGGTCAACCGCAACCCGAGGTGTTGCCGCAGTTGTCGCATTTGTAGCAGGCGCCGGCCCTGATCATGATGCTGCCGCAGTTGCTGCACGACGGCGCGTCCGCCTGATTTTGGAAGATGCGCTTCTCAGCACGCTCCATGGGCCGCACCGACGACACCGTCACGGTCGACACCGTCACCGCCGGCATCACTGCCGCTGCCAGGGCCTTGGGCTCGATCACCGGTGTGGGTGGAGTCGAGTCGCTCTTCTTGGTCGCG
>CAJBHN010000661.1 GCA_903952805.1 uncultured Myxococcales bacterium
CCTCGACCCCCTGGTCGCCAACCTCAGCGACCGCTCCCGTCACGTCTTTGGACGCCGGCGCATTTTCATGGCCATCGGCGTCGTTCCCCTGTGTTTGTCGACGGCGGCGGTGTTTTTTCCGCCCTGGGGACCCGAGTCCAACGCCAACGTGCTGTTCATGACGGCGATGCTGACGATCTATTTCGCCAGCTTTTCGCTGTACGTCGCCCCGTACCTGGCTCTGCTGCCTGAACTCGCTCCCGAGCAAAAGCTCAATGTCCGGGTCTCGACGTTGTTGGCCGTGTTCGCCCTCGTGGGCGGCCTGGTGGCCCTCAACGGCGGGCAAATCTTGTGGAACATCCTGGCCCCCGAGACGGCGTCGTTCGCCGCCCGCCAGGAGGCCCTGCAGACGACGATGGTGGTGCTGACCGTGGTCGCTTTCGTGCTGCTGTTGGTGCCCATCCTCGGCGTGCCTGAGCCGCTCCTGGTTGCTGCACGCACGGGTGAGCCCTCTCATGCGCCGCTGATCAGCTCCCTCAAGAAGACCTTCAGCGACAGGGCGTTCATTCCCTATGTCATCGGCACCACGCTGTTTGCCTTTGGTTTCAACATCGTGCGCACGGCAACGCTCTATTTCATCACCGTGTTGATGGTGCAGCCCAAGGACTCGCCGGCGACCATCGCGGTGTTTGGTGTCGCTGCGCTCGCGTTCCCCGTCGTGGCCATGGCCGCCAATCGCTTTGGCAAACGCCGGGTGATGATCGCTGGCACCCTCGTGTTGGCCTGTGCGCTGTGTGGCTTTTGGTTTGTCAGCGACCTCGTCAGCGGCGTCGTGTTCCTCAGCCTGTCCGGCGTTGGCGTGTCGACGTTCTTGGCCCTGCCCAACGCCATGTTGTCTGACATCTGCAACGCCGCCACCAAGAGGACCGGTGAGCAGCGTGAGGCGATGTTTTTCGGGGCCCAGGGCTTCTTGCAGAAGATCAACCTCGGCATCTCGACCGGCATCTTCGGACTGTTGCTGTCGTTGGGCCGCTCCGTCGACAATCCCCTGGGCATTCGGCTGGCTGGGCCGGTGGCTGCCGTGACGCTGGTCGGGGCGGCAGTGGCGTATTGGCGCTATCCCGAGCAGCGCATCCAGGACGAGTTGGCGGCGCCATCCCCGCCAGCATGAGCGTGGGTCGGCGGCCGACGACGCCGACGTCGCGAACGCTCGCGCACGAAACCATCGAACTCAGCTGCGCAGCAGCAGGAGGCCCAAGATGGTGCCCACCAGCAGGGCGACGCCGCCGGCCAACCAGCGCGTCGTGACCGTTGGCAGCATGGTGACCCAGGCTTGCTGGGCGATGCTCTCAAAGATCGTATGGGGAGCACCCGCTGGCGCCAGGCTCATGCCCGACGGCGCCGATGTCATCGCGGGCTCGGAACTGTCGCGACGCAGGTCATGGCGGGCGGCGCGGCCGGGCAGGGTATCGGAGCCGGCGGGACCAACGACGGTGTCGCGCTCCACGGTCGGCGTCGTGATCCCGAGTTCGGCCTCGATCCGGGCCAGGGCGGCGTCGAAGTCGTCGGCGGTGGAGTAGCGCTCGTCGGCATTGCGGGCGAGGGCCTTGATGATGACGGTGTCGACGGAGGCCGGCATGCCAGCGCCGCGCTCGGTGGGCAGCGCAAATCGCCCGAGAGGCAGGTCTCCCGTCAGCAGCTCGTAGAAGATCACGCCGGCTGCGTAGATGTCGGCCCGCTGGTCGACGCGCTTGGCATCGGTGCGCTGCTCGGGAGCCATGTAGTTGACGGTGCCCATGGTCATCCGGCTCTTGGTCAGATTCGGATGCGGATCGTTTTCTTCCTGCAGGATGCCAGCGAGGCCGAAGTCGACCAGCACGGGCCGTTCGTCGCCGACGGGGCCTTGCATCAGGATGTTTTCGGGCTTGAGGTCGCGATGGATGACGCCCGGACGATGGGCCGCCGCCAGCGCCTGCAGGATGCGCCGCGTGAAGCGCAGGGCCTGGGCGACGGGCAAGGGGCCCTGCTCGAGGTATTTGCGCAGGGGATGGCCCGGAATGAAGGCCATGGCGATGTAGTAGACGTCGTCGCCGGCGGAGCCCTGGTCCCACACCTGCACGACGCCGCTGTGGTTGATGGCGCGCATGGCGGCGCCCTCGCGCTCAAAGCGCTGCACGAAATCGGGGCGGACCGCCAGCTCCGGTGCCAGGGTCTTGATGGCGGCAGCGCGGCCCGAGGCTGTGTGGCGGGCACGGTAGACGCGGCCCATGGCGCCCTTGCCGATAAGCTCGATGACCTCATAGCCGGGGATGCGAGGCAGGGTTTCGACAGCTGGCGGCGGCGGCACGGCCCTGGCCGCGGCTGCCGGCGGTGGTCGAGCCGGCGCGCCGTCGAGGGAACGGCGGGCGGCGGGGCGACCGGGGTGGGTCCCGTTGTCCTCGGCGGGCCCTTCCAGTGAGGGCATACCACCGGCGAGGACACGATTATCTCCCGCGATGGGTTTGGGCGCGGCGGGCAGCGCAGGGACTTCGGCTTGACCGTCGTGGACGACACGCGCGTAGCGCTTGGCGAGGGCCGGGTGGATCCCGAGCTGGTGCTCGTCGATCTCCTGGTGGGCGACAGCGGCGGCGGCGGCGCGGGCACGGGCCTTGGGGAAGCGGGTGCCGCAGCGATCGCAGCGGAGGGAGCCTCCGGGTTGGACGCCTGCATCGACAACGTCTGCGCTGCAGGCGGGACAACGTTCGGTCATGGATACCTCGCGGCACGTCGTGGGAGCCAGATGTCGCCAGATGGCGCCAGCTGGAGCCCAGTGGAGACGCATGGGTACCACCGCAACTGATCACGTCACAAACTTTTGACCGGTTCGTCTCCGTCGACGGATCTCCGTCATGTAGGCGTCGATCGCACCCGCTGCG
>CAJBHN010000662.1 GCA_903952805.1 uncultured Myxococcales bacterium
CTGGCGCAGGATCCACACCCGATTGAGGGTGTCGGTCGCCATCAGCAGGTCTTCCTTGCGGGTGCCGGACTTGTTGATGTCCAGGCAGGGGAAGATGCGCTTCTCCATCAGCTTGCGGTCCAGCACGATCTCGCTGTTGCCGGTGCCCTTGAACTCCTCGAAGATGACCTCGTCCATGCGGCTGCCGGTGTCGACCAGCGCCGTGGCGATGATGGTCAACGAACCACCCTCTTCAATGTTGCGCGCGGCACCAAAGAAGCGCTTGGGCTTCTGCAGGGCGTTGCTGTCGACGCCGCCGGACAAGATCTTGCCCGAGGCTGGCTGCACCGCGTTGTAGGCACGGCCGAGGCGCGTGATCGAATCCAGCAGAATGACGACGTCTTTCTTCTGTTCGACGAGGCGCTTGGCTTTTTCCGACACCATCTCGGCAACCTGCACGTGGCGCGTGGGGGGCTCATCAAACGTCGAGGAAATGACCTCGCCCTTGATGTTGCGCTGCATGTCGGTGACCTCTTCGGGCCGCTCGTCGATGAGCAGCACGATGAGGGTGACCTCGGGGTGGTTCGTCGTGATGGCGTTGGCGATGTCCTGCATCAATACCGTTTTGCCGGCGCGGGGTGGCGCAACGATGAGGGCGCGCTGGCCTTTGCCGATCGGACAAAGCAGGTCGATGATGCGGGTCGAGAACTGCGACGACTTTGTCTCGAGCTTGAAGCGCTGCTCGGGGAACAGGGGCGTCAGATTCTCGAAGGGGATCTTGCCCTTGTGGTCGCCGGCGGGGAGGCCGTTGATGGTCTCGACGCGGTAGAGGGAGTAATAGCGCTCTTTCTCCGTCGGCGGCCGCACGTAGCCCGCGATGGTGTCGCCGGTGCGCAGTCCGAAGGCGCGAACGATGGAGGGGGCGACGTAGATGTCGTCGGCGGAGGCCTCGTAGTTGTACGCCGGCTCACGCAGAAAACCGTAGCCATCGGAGTTGTACTCCATGACGCCGCCACCCTGGATGGCGCCGTTGTTCTCGGTTTGCCATTTCAGGATTTCGAAGATGATGTCTTGGCGACGAAGGTTGCCCGTGACGTCGACGCCGGCCGCGATGGCCTGGGCATGCAACTCGGGAACCTTGACGTGCTTGAGCCGGCTGAGGTCGACGGGGGCGACCGCTGGGTCGATGGTGGGAACGGCGTTGACTGGACGGCCGGCCTTGCCCTGCTGTCCGCCGCCGTGGCCTCCCTGCTGCTGATACCCCTGCTGCTGGTAGCCACCCTGCTGCTGGTAGCCGCCACTCTGATTGCCACCCTGATTTCCCTGTTGACGAGGAGCACGTGCGTCGGAGGTGGAGGGGGCGTTGTCAGCCTTGTCTTCGGTCATCACACAACTCGTTGGTGGAGGTCGGGCGCGTCGTACTGCGACGATGACGGCTACCCTGACGCGCTTCTAGGGCATCGCCCGGGCGAGTCAAGACGATGTTTCTTTGCGCCGACCACCCTGTTAGCCGTCGCAGGGTGAGCCGGGTGAATGTCGACGTGGCGGTGGTCGGTCGCGAGCTGTCTGGACTCGTGGCCGCAGCCCTGTGCGCCCACGCCGGCCGTCGCGTCATGGTCATCGACGACGGTGAGCAACACGCTCGCCTGTTGGGCGACCGGCTCGCGCCCACCGTGCCGTCACTGTGGCGCCTGCCTTCTGGCGGCCCGGTCGCTTCGGTCCTCGACGACCTCGGATTCAAAGCCGATGCCCGACGAATCCTCGGTGATGGCTTCGGCATTGGCGTCGTCGACGATCCCGATTTGCGTTGTGTATTTCCCGTCGGTGACGACGCGCGCGTGCGGGAACTTGGACGGGCACTGGGCGATCAGGGGCGCTTGTTGGCGGCACGCTTGCAGGCATTTGACTTCACGCACCGGCATCCGGCCCTGACCGAGCTGCGGGCCCTGCACGAAGACGGCTGGTTCTTCCAAGCTCGCCGTGCCCGCAAGCGCGTGCGGCAACTGGGCTCTTTGGGCGCCATCGACGCCGACGACGCTGACGCCTCCGCTCTGTGGGGCGACGGCAGCGGCTTGGCGCCGGTGCTGACGCAGCTGGCGGCGTTTGTGCAGTGGCGGTCGCAGGCACCGGCACAGGGCCTGAGTGCGGCGTTGGCGTTGGCGATGCTGCAGGGCGGCACCGTTTTGGGTGGCGCCGGCGCGGGTCTGGGTCCACGGCCGGCGTTTATCGAGATGCTGTTGGGCTTCATTGCCCACCATGGTGGCGAGGTCGTGCGAGACCGCGTGGTCAGCCTCGAGGCCCAGGGTCGCGTCATCACCGCGATACGAACCGAACTGCGACGCGATGAGATCGTCGCCGTCGCCGTCATCGACGCCACGGCCGCCCGCGACCTCGTCGATCGCTTGCCCGTTGGACGGCCTCGAGAGAAGTTACTGGCCCAGCAGGGCAAGGTCGTCGTCGTCGGTGGCGCGACGTCCGTGCGGTGGCTGGTGCCCGTGCGGGTGCTGCCCCGCGGCATGCCCCCTGTGCTGCTGGCCCTCGACCCCGCGGGGGCTGCGCCGACGCTCGTTGGGATCTATGGCGGGGCTGCCTCGTCGGAGAGCGGCAAAGGCTCGCACCTCGACGAGCACCTGGTGTGTGTCGTGGCCACCGCAGGCATCCACGACAGCGGCCCCATTGAAGCGACCCTGACCCGGCTGATGCCCTTCGCCCGTCCAGCCGTCCGCGCTGCCGACGTGGTTGATGTCAGCAGCGTCGCCGCCCATTTCGAACTGAAAGACAGCGAACACATCCTGGGTGGTCGTCGACCTCGCACGCCGCTGAAGAACCTCGTGCGCGCGGGACGTGACCTCGCCCCGGCGTGGGGCACTGACGGCGAAATCGTCGCCGCCCGCAGCGTCTTCGCCCTCGTCGACAAGCTTTTCCCCAAACAGCCACCCAGCACCTGATCGTGCTGTGACGACGTCAGGCGACGGCATCCCTGGCTTCACCGGCCTCCAGGGACGCCCGGTGGAGCCCGAGGGGTCAGTCCAACAACCAGCTTTTGAAACGCTCCCAGGCGCCAGGCTGGTGTTGGACCCCGTTGCCGGCACCGTCGGCAGCGGCGGGCGTGGTCGACGACGTGGTCGACGGCGTGGTCGACGGCGCGGTCGGCTTGGCCATGGGTGTCTTGCCGAGGTGCCAGTCGGTGGGACGGTGGCGACCGCCTTCAGGGACCACGAGGGAGCCGACGTAGTCCCCTTTGGCGTAGACCTTGTCGATCTGGCTCTTGGCCTCCTTGAGGTCGGCATCGGAGATCACGCCATTTGAGGTCGCCTTGTAAAACTGGACCGTCACGCGCACGGGGAAGCGGTCATCTCGCTCCAGCTTCATCTGATGGCCTTCGACGACGGGGCCGAGGTCTTCGCCGTGGCCAATGACGGCGTTTTCGACGTCGGAGACTGCCCGGGAACTCTTCGCCATCGAGCCTTTGGGGGCGGACTCCATCGCTGGCGCCGACGCCGCCATCGGGGCATCCATCGCCATGCCGCCGCCGCCGGATCCATAGCCTTCAAAGCCACCGCGTTGGCGCTCTGTGAACTTGAGCGGCACCTGGATGATCAGCAGCATGTCGGCGCCGTCGTCGAGAGCGCCGGCGTCCTGGGCGGTGGCCTGACCGGCCTCGATGCGGGCCTTCACGTCGCTCTTGCGCTCAGCGGTGAACGTCGTCTTTTGGCCCTGGTTGTTGTGGAACAACTGCTGGCCTCCACCCTGGAAGCTCTGGTCGCCACCGGTGTTTTCGATCACCGCCACCGACGTCCCCTGGCGGGTGGCCAGCAAGGTCAGCACGGCCGGATTTCCCGGCTGGGACTGGTAGTTGAAGATGACGGGATTGAACTCGGCCTTGCCCTTTTTGGGGATCGGCACGAACACATGTTGGGCGCTGGCCAGAACGTGCGTGTCGCGCGCCGCCAACAGGTTGCCCTCGCCGATGACCGAGTCGGGATCGGTCATGTATTCCCGCAGATGGGCCAGCACCTCGGTCAGGGGCACGGTGACGACCTGGCCCCCCTTGGCCTGATTGCCGACCTTGATCCACAGCTTGTCGGCGGCGATGTCGGCGGTCTTGTCGCTGAAATTCGGAAAGCGGATGACGGGCAACAGGTGGGTGCGTGTCCCACCTCCGACGGGCTCACGGACCTGCAAGGTGACGTCGGAGATGTTGGGGCCCACCGACGAGTCGGCGAAGCGGCCGGTGTCCTCCCACAGCACATTGAGCACGTTGAGCCCCAGGCCGCCGGCGCGCTGCTGCAGGGCCTGGTTGCTTGGCATCTCGACGACGGCACCGATGGCGGCTCGGAAAGCCCGCAGCGTGTCATCGTCCATCGCCTGCCCGGCGCGCAAGGCGTCGCCCTGCCCCGCCGCCTGACCGGGCTCGCCGACGACGCCCCAACCGCCGCCGCTCGGCGTGGCGGGCTTCTCGGCCAAAACGGCGGAAGCGCCGAAACCCGCCGTGAGGCCGGCAGCGATGGTGAGGAAGGCCAGGCGGGGGGCGCGGGCCTGGCGAAAGGATCGGACGGCGCGGATGGACTTCATGGGGCCTCAAACGGCCGTCGATGGCGGCCGATCTGCGTCGCCCTGTCGATTGTGACGGGCGCACACGATGGAACCTTCAGCCGCGCTCGCGCCACGAGGCACGGAGGCGGCCACCGTGAAACACGTCGCAGACCATCATTCGTAGAAGCGGCGCCCCGAACGGGCCATGTCCACCAACAGCGACGACGGCGTGAACCGCTGCCCGTAGCGCTGGCAGAAACGCTCGAGCGTGCCGACCACGGCCGAGGCGCCGACGGTGTCGGTGTACCGAAATGGTCCGCCGGTCATCGGCGGGAAGCCGAGGCCAAAGACGGCGCCGATATCGCCGTCCTGGGCGTTGTCGAGGATGCCGTCTTCAAGGCACTGCACGGCCTCGTTGACCATGCGCAACAGCACGCGGTCCTGGAGTTCGCGGGGGTCATCAACCTTCTTGCTGCCGTGCTTGGCGCCGTGGGCGCTGAGGATCTCGAGGGCGCCGGGATTCAGGGGCTTGCCGCGGTGAATGCCCAGGGCCTGCAACTTGTCGCCGAAGGGCAAGCTGGCGGCCATGCTCTTGGCCTTGCTGAGCGCATCCCGGGGTTGCTCACGGCCGTACAGGAAGAAGCCCTTGTTGGCCTTGCGACCCAAAAAGCCCTGCTTGACCATGGCGTCGAGCGCAGACGCGTCACGCTTGCCAAAACGGCGTTCAAAAAACGGTGCCAGATCCTTGGCGACGTGGGCGGCGACGTCGATGCCGACTTCATCGAGCAGCGTGATGGGGCCGACCGGGAAGCCTACCTCACGCATCAGCCGATCAATCTCGTGCAGCTCGACGCCCTCGAGGGCCAGCTGGGCGGCCTCCTCGATCACGGGCCCCAGGATGCGGGTCGTGTAAAAACCCGGCCCGTCCTTGACGACGATGACGGTCTTGCCTTGCTGCAGTCCGACTTCGACGGCCATCGCGGCGGCATGCTTGCTGGTCTGGTCGGTGACGATGACCTCGAGCAACGGCATCTTCTGCACGGGCGAGAAGTAGTGCATGCCGACGACATTCTCGGGACGGGCACTGCCCTTGGCGATCTCCTTGATGGGCAGAGCCGACGTGTTGGACGCAAAGACCGCGTCCTTGCGCATGACGGCTTCGGCCTCTTGGATGACCTTGTGTTTGACGGCGAGGTCTTCGAACACGGCTTCGATGACGATGTCGGCCTGGGCGAAGCCCTGGTAGTCGAGCTTGCCGACGACGTTGCTGAGGATGCGCTCGCGCTCGAAGGGCGTGAGGCTCTTGCTCTTGACGCGCTTGTCGAGGCCGGCCCAGATCATCTTGTGGCCGCGGGCCAGACTCTGGGGGCTGACGTCCTTCATCAAGACCCGCAGACCCTTGTTGGCGCTGACGTCGGCGATCCCGGAACCCATCAGGCCGGCGCCGAGGACGCCGACGGTCTGGGCCTTCTGCTTGGGAGCGCCATAGCGGTTCTTCTTCAGCGCCGTCTGCGCGAAGAACAGGTGCATCAGGCTCTTGGCCTCGTTGGTCATCGCCAGGCCGCCAAAGCGCTTGCTCTCGATCGCGTAGCCGTCGTCCTGGTGGTGGCCGAAGCCGGCCTCGACGACGTCAATGATGGCGAGCGGCGCCGGATAGAGGCCGAGGGTCTTGTCCATCACGCTGGAGCGGGCCTGCGAGAAGACGACGGCGCGGCCAGCGGTCGTGTCTTCGAGGGCGGCGTCTTTGACCCTCTCCGAGCCGTGCAAGCGCGCCTTGCGGTCGATGCGCTTGAGCTCGCCACTGACGAGGCGCTGACACGCCGTGACCGCGGCGTCCTTGAGACCAAAGGGGATGGTGAGCTGGTCGACGAGGCCGATGCGCTTGGCTTTTTGGGCCCGCAGGGTCTTGCCCGTGAGCAACATGTCGAGAGCGGCGGTCAGGCCAATCAAGCGGGGCAGCCGCTGGGTGCCGCCGCCACCGGGCAGCAGGCCCAGCATGACCTCGGGCAGGCCCAACGACGTCTTGGGCGCATCGGTCGCCAGCCGCCAATGACACGCCAATGCGACTTCGAGGCCGCCGCCGAGGCAGGCGCCGTCGATGGCGGCCACGACGGGCTTCTTGCTCTGCTCAATTTTTTTGAGCTGGGCTTGCATGTCGCGCGACAGGGTCTCGACCTGCTCCGCCGTCGTGCAGGCCTGCAACATGCTGATGTCGGCGCCTGCGATGAAGTCGGCCTTGCCGCTGATGAGGACGATGCCCTTGACGGCGTCGTCGTGTCCGACGGTGTCGAAGGCCCGCTGCAGGGCCCTGGCGCTGCGCTCCGACAGCGTGTTTTGCTTTTCGCCGGGGACATCAAAGGTCAGCACAGCGATGCCGTCGCGGATTTCAATGACGACGGCGTCGGTGGTCGACGAGGACGATGCAGCGGTGGTGGCAGTGGTGGCAGTGGTGGCAGTGGTGGCAGTGGTGGACGTCATGGTGATGACCTCACGCAAACGGGAAACCGAAGGAGAGAGGGGAGAGGA
>CAJBHN010000663.1 GCA_903952805.1 uncultured Myxococcales bacterium
AGCTGGCCCGGGCACGACGAATCCAAGATGTGGGCGGCCGCTTGTCGGTCGTGGAGCGGGCCGCGCTGTCGCGAGAGCCCTTGCCCCACGCCAATCACCAATGGGCCCGGGTGGCCGCCCAGGCTGGCGATTTCTCGGTGGCCCGGGCGGCGCTGGACCGGCTTTTTCGACTTGCCCCCGAGCACGCCGGCGGGGCGGCGACGGCCGTGGTGGCGGGCCTCCTCGAGGAAACCGCCCTGATCGCAGCTCAGCGTGAACGACGTCCCGATCGCGGGCAAGCTGATGGTCCCGCTCGACCTGAACATCTGACCTCCTCACCGGATGAACGTCGTCTGCTGGCGCTGCTCGACAACATGCGGGATCCGCTCGACGGAGCACAGGTGGCGTTGCTGGCGACGGCTCTCGCCTTCGGCCACGGCGCCGAGGCCCCAGCACGAGCCCTGCCCCTCATCACCGAGGGCGCCGCCAACAGCGCCAGCGTGGCCCGCGCCGGCCTGGAGTTGGCGGTATGTGTCGGCGACGTTGTCCTCGCCGACGCCCTCCTGAAGGCCCATCACGGCGTCGCTGATCTCGCCCTCGTCGCTCAGATCTCCCGTGCCCGGTATCTGCGATCCGTTGCCGAGGCGGACCGGCGGGCCGCGACCAAGGGGGCCATCGGTGTCGATGGCAGCGCGATCACCCTGCCCCTCTGCGTGCTGCAAATGACCCTCGACCAGCCCGGCGTGCCGTGGCGTAGCCTGGCATCGTCGGCGTTTTTCCCGGAGCGTCGCTATCAACGTCTGCTGAGCGAGCTTGCTGGTGGCGGGACCACTGAGCACCTCGACGAGCGGCTGCAGGCCATCGAGAAACTTGGCTTGGTGGACCGAGCCATCGCTGGCGCCGACTTCGCGACAGCCGCCTCGCTGCTGAAAGAAGCCAAAGACAAAGCCGGCGTCGACGCCGACGTCGCGCTCACCGAAGCATCTTTGAAAGCCCGCCAGGGCGACCGTGCCGGAGTAAAGCTCGCGGTCGAAGCGGCGGTGGCTGGAGCCTCTCTCGATCCGGCAGTCCTGCTGGCCGCAGCCAGGCTGAGCCTTGACGTCGACAACCTGGCCGGGGTCCGCAAGGCCCTGCTCGCCTTCAATCGCCTCGGCTTGCAGGCGTCACAGGCGTATGCTCTGACGGCCCTGCTCGAAGCCCGCAGCGGCGATGGCGGCGCAGCGCGAGCGGCCCTGGCGGAAGCGCGGCGCCTGGGAGCCGGCGACGAGGTCCTGACATTGCAGGCGGCCATTGTGGCCAACCGCATGGTGGACGTTGTCGACGCCCGCGCGGCGGCCGATGCATTGTTGAAGATGGAGGGCACGAGTACCACCAGCGGCGGCGACGTCGTGGCGGCCTGGATTGCCGAAGCAGCGTGGCGGGCTGGCGATCAGGCTCGTGCTGAGGCTGCCCTCAAAGCCATCACCTCGAGTGAAGCACCGATTGGTGAGGCCCATCTCTTCTACGCCAACGTGCTGCGCTTCAATCCACTCCGGCGAGCCGAAGCCATGGCCGCCGCCACAGCCGCCACCAAGAGGATAGAGCGAGGCCCCCTGCTCGACGAAGCCAAGAAGCTGCTGCTGCTGATGATGACGCTGAAGCAGGAACGATGATCACCCTGCTGGCTTTGCTGCTGGCGGCCACTGCAGTGATCAGGAGTGCCCGCGCACGGCCTGTCAAGACCCCACGCTGGCCCACCATCGTCGTCGGAACCCTGCTGCTGGCGGTGGCGGCGGCGGCGGCACCTGAAGCCATCGTGCTGCAAAAAGCGATTGGTCGCGCCTGCCTGCCGATGGGGCTGCTGTGGCTCTTCTTGTTGGCCCGCACCGTGCTTTCGGCCGGGCGCGGCGACAGCCGTGGCGCATGGCGGGTGGGAGCCCTTGCCGTCGCGTTCACGATCATTGGCAACGAGCCACTGGGCCAGGCGTTGATGGAGAGGCTGGAGGCGCCCTACCAAGCCGATCCATTCAGCGAAGCACCGTTTGATGCGATCATTGTCCTTGGTGGTGGTGCCAAGGCAGGTCCGCACGAGCACCATGAACTGGGCCCCGCGGGGGATCGAATCTTCCTCGGCGCCCGTCTGCTGCTGGCGGGCAAGACCCCGACCCTCGTGACCACCGGCAGCCCGATCGACGGCTTTCAAGGCGCATTCAACGGCGTCGCGGCCACAGCGCGCCTGTGGGCGGAGGTCGGTGTTCCTGCCAGTGCCATCGTGCAGGTGGGACAAACCCGCACCACCGCGGAGGAGGCCGTGGCGTGCGCGAACCTGATCGCGCAACGCCGATGGCGGCGGGTGGGGCTGATCACGTCGGCATGGCATCTCCGGCGCGCCGAGGCGCTGTTTGGCCGCACCAACAGCAGCGGGGCCACCATCGTCGCCCTCGCCGCCGATCACCG
>CAJBHN010000664.1 GCA_903952805.1 uncultured Myxococcales bacterium
AATCGGCCTCGCCAACGTCTTCGCCGCCGACGCAACTGCTGACACAAGCCGTCGGGGTGATGGGACAGCCTGTGGGCGCGTTCTGGCCGCAGAGGGGAGGCCGAGCTGGGGTCGACGGCGTGACGCAGGTCCCGCATTCGCAAGACAGCCCATCCTCGCAGTCGAGGCTCGCGCCGCACGCGCCGCCCGCGGCGACACCAGCAACAAGGGGCGGACCACCGACAGGCAAACATGCCCAGGAAAGAGTGGCGACGACGAGGACGAAGACGCGCATGCACTTGGTGTAGCACACGGCGCCGACCGTGCATGAGCGTCGCGGCGGCAGCGTTGCCAGCCTCAGCGTCTCTCCTTCGCCAGCCCGCGGCAGGCGTTCAGCAACGGCGCCATCCGTTTGATTTGTCCCTTGGCATCGAGGTCCGTAAAAATCGACTCGGCACGACGTGACAAGCGGAGCGCACGCCGAGGCGCCTGAGACCGCAACAGGAGTTGCGCCAACGCCAACAAGGTCTCCCCGAGCGTGTAGCGGTTGCCGGTTGCGCGGGCGGCCACAATGCCCCGCACCATGGCCTCACGCGCCGCACCGAAGTCCCCACGCTGCATCTCGTACATGCCCTCGGCGAGGGCAAATTCAGCCATCACCCGGGGAGCCCCGACCCGCATATGCTGACGCGCGACGGCGATCACCGTACCGGCCTCATCGGTGGCATTCTTGGTCAGCAGAGCCTGGGCCAAATCGCTGCGGGCGCGAACGACGTCGTCGTCAGAAGCGGCCCGGTCAAATGCATCAACGGCGGCTCGCAGGTGGTCGACCGCGCGGTCGTAGTCACCCTTCTGCAAGTAGCTGCGGCCAATGCTCTTCAAGCATTCGGCGCGAGCCAAGCTTTGACCAGTATCTGCCGCCAGGGTCGCTGCATTCTGATAACGCGCGATGGCCTCGGCGTATGCGCCCGAAACGAAGAGTTGATCACCCAGAGCCTGTTGGAGCAGCGCCTCCTCGACGCGGTGATTCGCCTGGCGAGCCAGTTTGACAGCGTTGTTCAGGTGGACGCGCGCGCCCAGTCGGTCGCCGTTGGCGGCGGTCGCTGTCGCCAGGTCACGCAACGCAGGCATCTCTTCGAGGCGAAGGCCCGCGCGCTGACTGAGTTCAACCCGGCGCTGGGCGCAGGCCACGGCAGCGACGAAGCGGCCGACACCGAGGGCTGCCTGTCCAGTGACGGTCAGCACAGCGAGCTCGTCTTCGATAGCCATCCGATTGCCGAACAAACCCGAGGCTCTGTCGGCGTCACGTGCCGCCTGCTGAGGTGATGATGCCATCTGCAATTCAGCACGCGCGACCAGCAAACGCGCGGTTGGCAGGGCCTGTCGGTCAACGACGATCAAGGCGCGCTCAACGTGGCCGAGGCCGATGGCGATGTCGCCGAGTTTCTGGCAGGCCCGCGCCAGCCAGAGCAGGAGGTCTGCGAACGATGGGCTTGCACCAACGTTCTTGCGCTGAATCGCCGCCTCAATAAACGCTCGAGCCTCACGGGTCTGGCCCGCCAACAACAAGGCCTTCGCTTCAGCAACATCAATCCGAACGACGTCATCAAGGGCGACGCCTGTATGGTGCTCAGCCAGGCGTGCGCCCCGACGAGCCAATGTGACGGCGTCATCAAATGCGAACAGCGACAGGGCATGCTCGACGGCCAACACCAGGAAGCTCACGGCGCGGGGAAAGTTGCCGGCGCGCTCAAAGTGGCCGGCGAGCGTTTCGGCCACGGGGGCAAGGTTTCCCTGGGCGCGCTCCTCCAGCACCGCAGCACAAGTCTCGTGCCACGTCGGCAACACGCCTTCCAACTTCAACTCCGCGAGCAATGCCTCTCGGATGTTCGGATGGCGAAAAACCACCCGGGGACGGCCGTCTTCGGTGTCGACGGCTCGAATCAACCCTTGACCTTCAGCGGTGCCGAGGGCGCGGCGCACCTGGTCGACGTCAATGCGGGCGACTGCACCAAGCAACTTGGGTCCCGATGGCCGATTGAACACCGCCAGAGCCCGCAGCGTGGCGCGCTCGGGTGTGGTGAGTTTGGCCAGTCGCTGCTGCAACGACGAGGACGATGGTGTGCTGACGACGGCACCACGGTAGTCGTCGAGGGCCCAACCGAGTTCATCACGCTTGATGTCGCCCCGTTGGATCATCAAGGTGAGGACTTCCTCGACCAGCAGCGGTGAGCCTCCCGAATGGGAAAAGAGGAGTTCGGCAAGAGGCTCCGGCACCTGTTCCGGCGTCGGCACCCCCAGCAAGGCTGCGACAAGCTTGCGGATATCGGGCAGCGCCAGGCCATTGAGCACGATCTCCTCAACACCGAGGCCCGCCATGTCAATGATTCCCGGCGGCACCTGGCCGGTGGTGTCATCGTTGGTGACGACCACCACAACGCCACCGCCGACCCGCTCTCCATGGCGAATGATCTCCGTCAGGACCGCCACCGACGCAGCATCCGCGTAGCCGATGTCCTCGACGATCAGCACGAGAGCTGCGCCGGGTTGGATCATGCTCAAGAACAGCTGGGCCGCGTTGTGCTGAAAGCGCTGCACCTCCGACCGGGAAGGCTGGCTACGCTCGTCATCGCTGCTGCGCCGTTTGGCAAGATCGGGGCAGAGTTTGTCGACGACAAGCTGTTCACTTTCGGCCAACGATGCCTGTCGCGGAGCGAGAAAGCGCACGAGGTCGGCGATGGGACGATAGGCCCAACGACCATCCTCAAGGCAGGTGCCGATGGCCGCCCTCCCGCCCGACAACTGGGCCGTGGCCTTGATCTCGGTGGCGAAGCGGGATTTCCCCACGCCGTCTTTGCCTCGAACAATGATCAAACGCGGAGCCTCGGGACGACGCTCCTTGACAGCCTCCAGGCTGGCGGCGACGCGGGCTTGCTCAGCGTCGCGCCCCACCAGGCGCGCCCGGCCAAGCGCGACGGGCATGGCCACCGCCTGGTTGGGGATGAGCTGGCTGAGGACGGCGGCGACTTCGGCGGCGGATTGGGGACGTCGGCTGATTTCTTCGTCGAGAAGGCGTTCCAACAGTTCCGACAGGGCCCGCGAGCCATAGCCGAGTTGGAGCAGTGTTGGCGCTGGTGTCTTGCGCGCGGCGAGCAGTTCCTGGGGTGTTCCCCTGCCATGGGGAAGCTTGCGGGTGACCACCTGAAACAGGGTCACGCCAACCGCATACAGGTCGGCGCAAATGCTGTGACCGAAGCCGCGAAGGACCTCTGACGCCAGATAGGGCGGGGTCCCCGCCCAACGCGCTCCTCGCTGGGGCGTCGGATCGAGTTCACGCCATAGACCGAAATCGAGCACATGCACGCGCTCACCCGGGTCGGCGTGCATCTGCACGAGGATATTGGCCGGCTTCAGATCGCGATGCAGGACGCCGTGACCGTGGATGAACTCAAGGGCTCGACATATCTCGACAAAAAGGGCCAGCACCTCGTCGATTTTCTTGCCCGCCAACGAATCCAGCAGAGGCTTGCCGACCACCAGTTCCTGCGTGAAATACCAGCTGCCCTCGTCGGGTGCGGGGCCGAAGTCGAACACACGCACCAGATTTTGATGGT
>CAJBHN010000665.1 GCA_903952805.1 uncultured Myxococcales bacterium
CGCTGGGATGTACCTTGCCCCTCGCCCACAGGGGAACCCTTCGGGCCCCGGGGCGGCGAGCCTGTCTCGCTTCTCCATTTTTCACGGCGCGCTGGCGACGTCAGCGCTCGCAGCTGTTGCTGACGTTGGTCAGGGCGTTCTTCTCGTCGATGGTCCAGAGGTCGCCGTCCATGTCGCCGGTGCCGCGGGCTTCGGCGCTGAAGGCGTCCTTCGTCGCCGACAGAATCGTGTAGGTGTAGCGAAGCGTCTGGCCCTTGGGCGTGAACTCGATGGCCTTGGGGTCGGTTGAGTAGCTGTCGACCTCGGCGCGATTGACTTCCTCATGGACGTAGAGGGCCTTCAGGTTGCCCTTGGCTTCGGACTGCTTCGAGCGGCACTGGAACTTCACGAAATTGGGGATGGCGATGGCCGCCCCGATGCCGCAGATGGGGATGGGCAGCAGGAGGTTCATGACGAGAGCAACGATGGCCAGGGTCCGGGCGGTGGTGCCCTTGGCAGAGTGAAACTTCACCATCGACACGATCGCGAGCACCACGCCGATGGGCCAAAACAGCGCGAAGAAGACGAGGGCCAGGACTGGCAGCGCGATGGATGGCTCGGCGGAATTGGCGGGGGCGTTCGACATGGGCCACGTTCCGCCAGAGCAGGGGGTCTCGTCAAGCTGCGCGGTCCCCCGGACCGCCATCAAAACGAGGCGTGCAAGCACGCGATGGCCGAGCTTACCGGGGAGCCATCACCCCATCGCTCGGCGTCCCGCGTCGATTGGCCCCCGAGGATGGTCCGAGTGGTCCTTACCGCCTGACTCTGGGGGTGGTTCCTCGAAAAGCGGCTCAAATCTTTCCATCCACAGCGAGTTTGCCGGCGGAAATAAGCCCCGGTGCCGCTGGCATCGGAATCTGCCTGTTCGCACGAAGAAAGCAGGGAGAAGGAAACAACAAGAATCGCGACCAGTGATGGGAGCCTGCCGCTCGGTGCGGGGAAACAACGCCTGCAGTGGTTCGACGACTTGGCTCAGGAAGCGCGTGTCGAACTCGGCGATCAGGGGCGACACGACCAGCGTCAAGCCCGGCAGGAGCATAGCGGGCAGCTGGCAGCAGGGGGATTTGCCGTCGGTGGTCGCAGGTGGTCGCAGGTGGTCGCAGGTAGTCGCTGGTGGTCCAACGGCGGCGCGGTCGACGGTGGCGTTGCGCTGGCCTACAGCTCGACCATGGTTGCTCCGCGCATCGCCCTCGTCACGTGCCAACGCCTGCCCGACCTCGATGACGACGACCGGCCCGTCAAGCGTGCCCTGGAGGAGCGCGGCGCCGTCGTCACCACCCCGGTCTGGGACGGCCCCCGCGACGCCTTTGGGCCAGACACCGTCGACCTCGTGATCATCCGCAACCCCTGGGATTACACGACCCGTCGCGACGCGTTCTTGTCCTTTGTCGACGACGTGGCCGCCCACGTGCCGCTGTTGAATGATCCGTCGGTGCTGCGCGACAACACCGACAAGCGCTACCTGCATCGCCTCCAGCAGCAGGGCATCGCCACGGTGCCGACGGCGTTTGTCGAGCAGGGCAGCGTCGTCAGCGCCGACCGCTTCAACGCCATCGTCGACCAACTGCCTCCGTCGACGGGTTGGGTCATCAAGCCCCGCATTGGCGCTGGCAGCCGCAACACCATCAAGGTCGACGACAGCAGCGCCGGCCGGGCCGCTGCGCTCGCGTTTCTCACCGCCACCGCGCCCGCTGAGGGCCTGATGGTGCAACCGTTTTTGACGCGGATCGTCGAGGGCGAGGCCAGCCTCGTCTACTTCGACGGCGTCTTCAGCCACGCCGTGCTCAAGCGTCCCCGGGCCGGGGACTTCCGCAGCCAACCCGACTTTGGCGCCGCCGTCGCTCCCCATGTCCCCACCAGCGAACAGCGGGCCCTGGCCGACGCGGTCATCGACGCCGTGGGCGGCACGACCCTGCTCTATGCCCGCATCGACGTCGTCACCGGTCTGAACGATCGCCAGTGCCTGATCGAAGCCGAACTGTGCGAGCCATCGCTCTACTTGGCCTTCGACGCCATGGCCGTCGACCGCTTCGCCGCGGCCATCGTCGGGCGCATCCAGCCCGGTTGACGCTCCAGCGGCCCAAAAAGCCGACATCCACCCGGTCGATCCGCCAACCTTGCTAGGGTCGCCTGCGTGTCGACCGCGTCATCAAGCACCCCGCGCGAGCCCTCTTCGCACCAGGCCCCCCCGGCCCGCCCTGGCGTGGGCAGCGTCGTCGGCGGCTACGTCATCGGCGCCGCCCTCGGCGAGGGAGGCATGGGCCAGGTCTACCTCGCCACCGACGAGCGCCTTGGCCGGCGGGTCGCGCTCAAGGTCCTCCCCCCTGAGGCTGCCGACGCCGACGCCCAGGCCCGCTTTCTGCGCGAAGCGCGCGCCCTGGCGCGCGTGGAACATCAAAACGTCGTCCGCGTCCATGCCTCCGGCGAGGCCGACGGCCTGACCTGGATGGCCCTGGAGGTCATCGACGGTGAGCCCATGTCGGCGCTGATCGATGGCGGGCCCATCGACGAAGAAACCGCGCTGTTGCTGTGCGCCCAGATCGCGCGGGGCCTGGCGGCGGTCCACAAGGTCGGCGTCATCCATCGCGACGTCAAACCATCCAATGTCCTCGTCGACGACGACGCCACCGTCAAGCTGATCGACTTTGGGGTCGCCCAACTCGAGGGGCATCACGGCGGCTTTGTCACCCGCACCGGCGTCGTCGTGGGCACCCCGCACTTCATGTCTCCCGAACAGGCCCGCGGTGGCGTCGTCGACGCCCGCAGCGACGCCTGGGGACTTGGAGCCACCCTCTACACGCTGCTGACCGGCGTGCCGCCGTTCTTCGTCGCCGACGACGAGCCCGACCTCGACATCCTGGCCCGCGTCGTCCGCGATCCGGTGCCCGATGTGCGCGAGCGATCGCCGCAGACGTCGTCGTCAACGGCTGCGCTGGTGCTTGCCCTGCTGCAAAAAGACCGGGAGGGTCGACCCGCCGATTTGGACGACGTCGCCGTCCGTCTCGAGGGCATCGCCTCGGGCGCCATCGTCGACGTCCCGGTGGCAGACGGTGCGGTCGCCGACGCTGTGCCACCCACCCCGCCGCCCGACGCGCCTCAGCCGCAGCCAGCGGTGACCCCGGGGGCCGGGTCGGGGCCCCTCATCGCCGTCGTCGGCGTCTTCGCCGTGGTCATCGCGGTCATCGTGGGGGCTGTGGGCGCCCAGGCCCTCGTCGAGCCTCGCGAGCGCGTGGTCGAGCGCATTGTCGAAGTCCCCGTCGAGGTCAAGGTTCCCGTCGAGGTCGTCCCCGTCGAGGTCGTCCCCGTCGAGGTCGTCCCCGTCGAGGTCAAAGCACCCGTACCGCCGCCACGGGAGCCGGTGGTGCCACCGGGACCCATCGCCGCTGCGGATGTGCTCCGCCTCGTCGACACCATCGCCAGCCTGCCCGACGCCGAGCACGTCCCCGCCATCGCCGCGCTGGTCGCCCGCCATGACGACGTCGCCATCGACGTGCTGGGTCGGCTGCTGGTCCGCCCGGGCCACGCGGGTGACGTGGTGATGACGCGCCTGGCCAGCATCGACGTCGCCGGCCAAAACACGCTGTCGGGGAAGGTGTTGTCGTCGACGTCGGCGCCGCGCGCGCGCCTGTTGACCGTGGTCGACTTCCTCCAACAACGTCGCAACGACACCGCGTGGGGGCTGCTCAGCCAGACCGCCGTCAGTCACCCCGATGCCGCCGTCCGGGCCCACGCCGCCGCCGCCAGAGACAGCATCTTCAAGGTCGAGTGACGGCGCGCCTGGCCTGAGCCCCGGGCCCCCCGCGTCGCGCCGCGGCCGGCGAAGCATTTCCGGCGCTGAAAGGCGACGGTGCCGAATGGTGGGAGTTCACCCCACACCCGATTGCGTTGCTGAAAAAAGCACACAAATACCGACGCACCGGAGGCCTCATGTCCACCCCACTGTCCTTCAACGACGAACGCCCGGGCACCCGCGAGGAGCCGTACGCGTACGCGCACAACGCGCCCCCTCGCCGCAGCAACGGCGGCGGCGGCGGCGGCGGCGGCGGCATGAAGGTCGCTCTGCTCGTCGTGCTGCTGGCGTCGTTGGCGGGCCTGGTCTTCTCGATGACGTCGACGAGCGACTTCATTGAGCATCTCGACCGTCAGGTCCACAGCATCCATTGCAGCTTGCTGCCCGGCGCCAGGGCCGAGGTCGGCGAGAGCGGCTGCCGCACCGTGATGATGTCGCCGTACTCGTCGGTGCTGCGCACCACCATGTGGGGTGGCATTCCCATCGCGCTGCTGTCGGTCGGGGTGTTCGCCTATCTGATCATGCGCAGCCTGAGCCTGCTGCTGTCCAAGTCGACGACGCGCAAGCAGACCTTGTTCCTGCTGGTGGCCACCGCTTTGCCGTCGGCGATGTCGATCATCTTTGGCTCCATTGCCATGAACAAGCTGGGGGCGGCCTGCACGATGTGCATCGGCATCTACGTCAGCTCGGCCATCGCCACCGTCGCCGCCATCGTCGCCCACGCCAGCGCCCCGCCGTCCGACGGCCACTCGACCCTTGGCCTGTGGGCCCGCTGGTTTGGCGAAGGCTGCGTCTACGTCTTCACCCTCGTGTTTTTCTACGTGATCTTCGCGCCGTCTTCGCCCAAGAGCGCTGAAGGCTGCGGCACCCTCGTGCAGAAGGACGACCCCGCGGGCATCTTCATCACGATGTCCAAGGGCGCCGACGTCGCCGGCCTCGCCGTGCTCGATCCCCTGTGCCCCGCCTGCAAGGGCTTCGACGAGCGCATTCGCACCAGCGGCATCGACCAGAAGGTCGCGCTGCAGACCGTGCTCTTCCCCCTCGACAGCACCTGCAACTGGATGGTCAAAGAGAGCCTGCACCCCGGTGCCTGCGCCGTCTCCGAAGCCATGTTGTGCGACAAGGACGGCGCCCTCGACGTCCTCGACTGGGCCTTCGCCAACCAGGAGCGCCTGCGCACGACGGCCAAGACCGACGAAGCCGCCGTCCGCGCCGAGATCGAAAAAACCTTCCCCAAGGTCAAAGGCTGCCTCGGCACCGCCGGCATCAAGAACAAGGTCAACAAGAGCCTGCGCTTCGCCGTCGCCAACGCCCTGCCGCTGCTGACGCCCCAGCTCTTCATCGGTGACCGCCGCGTCTGCGACGAGGACACCGATCTCGGCCTCGAGTTCACCGTCGACAAGATGCTCGCCGCCCAGCCCGGCGCTGCCTCCGCGGGTCGTCATCGCTGAGCCGCCGGAGGGTAGGTCTGGCATCGGCCCGGACGTGACCCTTCCACCATACTCGCTTCGGCCACGCCGAAGCACCAGCCCTTCCGCTCTTCGCAAGGATCGTCGCCATGTCGAGTGAACCCATCCGCAATCTGGTGCTGTTTGTCGCTTGCCTCGTCGTGCCCATGGGCATGGTGGTGTCGTCGGAGCGCGCCGCTGCCGCCAGGCTGTCTGAAGCCGGCGACGCCGCCTCCGAGGTGCCCATCGCGTCGGCTGCCGAGGAGGGCTACTGCTCGGTGCAGCTCAAGCAGATCCTGCGCCGCGTCGCCGGCGCCTGCGGCCTGCTGGGCGAGGGTGGTCGTGGCTGCAAGCCCGCCGACGCCAAGAACGTCGCCTCCATGAGCGGCGAAGACTTCAACGCGCTGTTTTCGCCGTTGGCGAGCCGCGCCCACATCGTCCAGTTCGACGCCGAGCAGACGGCGCTCGACCCCAAAGCCTCCGCCGAGGTCGAGCAGGTCTGGGCCGAGAAGGGCGGCGCCAGCTTCTTCTTCGTCGTCTCCCGCGCATCCAAGGATGGCGGCGCCGACTACAACACCGAACTCTCGCAGCAGCGGGCCCAGGCCGTCATGGGCCACTTGCAAACGAAGTTCCCCGAGGACGACGATCTCAAACGCGTCGGCCTGCTGTGGCTCGGCGCCGACTACGCCCAGCTCGGCGAGAACTTTTGCGAATGGAAACGCAGCCGCACCGGCGAGCCCTGTACCGCCAAAGACATCAACCGCTCCAGCTTCATGGCCTGGATCGATTGCGCCATCTGACGCCGTTTTGGTCATCCCCCGGGGCCCGCCGGCTTCGGCCGCTGCTGGTTGAATTCCCCTGTGAATCCAGTAGCTTGGACGGGAAGACCACCTGAATCAACCCGGGGTCACGTCGATCCCCGAAGGACCCTTCGTGCTGCACCCCACGCTCCGCGCCGCCTCCCTCGTGGTCGTCTCGGTCCTCGCCCTCGTCGGCGCCTGCGATGCGGCTCCGCCCGCGGCTGATGGTCCAAAGCTCTCGCGCTTCAACGCCGCCACCAAACACAGCGGCGGCGACGCGGCTTCGAAGAGTTTCTGCGAGGCGGTCTTTCCCCGCGGCGAGCAGGGCCGTGCCTTCGTGGCGCCGGCGGAGAAGAGCCTGCCAGGCGTGGCGTCGGTGGCGCCCGCGTCCAAGACCGGCACGTGGAAATACGTGAACCTGTGGGCCACCTGGTGTCGCCCCTGCGTCGAAGAGATGGCGCTGCTGGACCGTTGGCAGCAGACGCTGCGCAAGGACGGTCTGCCCATCGACCTCGTCATGTACTCCGTCGACGACGGCGCCGACGACCTGCAGCGCTGGCTGAAGAAGGGCACCGTGCCCGGCACCATCCGCTGGCTCAAAGGTGGCGCCGCCGATTTGCCCGCCGTCTTGGAGAGCCTGGGCGTCGCTGGCACCTCGCCCATCCCCGTGCACGCCCTCATCGACGGCGACAACCACGTCCGCTGCGTGCGCGTGGGCTCGGTCCACCAAGAAGACTACGCCGCCATCAAGGCCATCATCGCCGGCGGCTGATCGGCCGTTGATCCGCATCGGGACCTGGCTGTACCGGTCCCCGCCCTGCGCTTCCCTGCGGGCAGCCACATGCCCCTTCAGCACGTGACGCCGTGGCCGACGTGGCCGACGTGGCCGACGTCATCAGCCCGGGGCCAGGTGGCGACGCGTGCCTCGTGGGCGGCGACGGCGTCGCTGTTTGAGCCGGGCATCTCGCAGGCGTCGTCGTCGTCGGCGGCCGGGTGGCCTGTTCGCCGCCGGCCCGGCGTCTGTCCTGAATCGTCGTGCTGGTGGCCGTTGGCTTCGCTCGCCAGTGCACAAGGCCGCAGGTCCGCCTCACGGGCTTGCAACGCGCCTCGCGTTCTGCTCATTCCTTCCTGCGGCCGTCATCTGATCAGGCCGATGTTTTCCCACTGGAGTCGCCCATGTTCTCGATGTTCTCCCGCCTCGCGCTCGTCGCCACGGTCGCTGTCACCGCCGCTTGCGCCGAAGACCTCACCGCCGTCAACGCCACCTACGACGCCGCCACCGCGGCCTGGTCCAAGGTCATCGCCGAAGGCAAGACCGCCGGCGCCGACCTCGCCACCAAGGGTGCCGCTCTGGCCGTCGCCGAGGCTGACGCCACGGGCAAGGGTCTCAAGGGCACGTTTGACACCGCCCTCGCCGATCACGGCAAGGTCGTCGCCGAGCTCGAGCAGGCCGTCTCTGACACCAAGGCCGCCGTCGAGAAGGCCCAGGCCGACAAGAAGATCATGCCCGTCCAGACCGCCATCGACGCCGGCACCGAGAAGTTCACCGCCCTCAGCACCAAGCTGACCGCGGCCGCCACCGCCGCCGTCACCGCCTTCGACGGCCTCAAGGCCCACGTCGACGCCGAAGCCGCCAAGGCCTCCGCCGCCTCCGCCGACCCCGCCGCCAAGGATGCAGAGACCGCCAAGACCAAGGGCGGCGAAGCGACCTTCACGTTCGTCTACACCGACAAGGACGCCGTCGATGAGGCCGCCTCCGCCGCCTCCCTCGAGCGCCTGACCAAGCTGCTCGGCAGCTGCGACGCCATCAAGGTCGAGCTCACCGCCACGGGCGTTGAGGCCAAGGCCAAGGCCCGCGCCGCCAGCCTGCAGAAGCTGATGGAAGCCAAGGCCAAGGGCAAGATCGCCAAGGCCACGGGCGCCGCCGGCGACGGCAGCACCAAGGTCACCGTTGCGACCCCCTGCCCCTGAGCAGCGTCTGAGACGTCGTCAGCGGGCTTGCCCGCTGGCGCACCACGGGCCGGTGCTTCCTGCGGGAGCACCGGCCCGTGGCTTGTGTGGGCCCTGTTCTTCCATCGGCCCAAAATAAGGTCGCCTCCCTTTTCTGTCCGCGCTAGCGATTGCCCATGTTCCGAGAAATCTGCACCGTGATGCTCGCGATGGCTTCGACGACCCTCTTGCCTGCGGCCTGCGCGTCAACGGCGCCGCGGGTGACATGGGATGACGTGCCCGAACAGGACGTGCAGCGCGCCGTCCTGCAAGACCCCTCCAGTGCCGCCACGCAGTTTTTCAGCGACGATGCGTGCGTTGCCGAGGCCGAGGCGCTGCTGCCGGCCAACCAGAAGCGCGCCCGTGCCATGATGAAGGGCTGCCTGCATCGCGACGACTTCATGTTGGTCACGCGCTTCACCGAGCCAGCCTGGCGCGGCTTCGCGTTTACGTCAGATGACTACGTCCCGCTGTTGCGCGCGGAGCTGCGTCAGGGCTCCGCCGACGACGTCAATCTCGAACGTTACGGCATCGCTGCGCCGCCGCTGTTGCGCGCTCCCCACAAGCCCGATCCATCGGCGATGTTCCTCGCGTACGTCGAGGTGGATCGCGCCGAAATCCAGAAAGGTGTCGCCGGCGTGCTCGCACGCCCCATCACCTACGAAGCGACAGACAAGACAAAGGAATACCTTCAGTCCTACGACCTCGTGGAGATAAAGACCGGACGCGTCGTGGCGGAGGACGTGAAACGCGAGATCGTGAAGAAACAGACGGGGAATCGGCGTCTGGCGAGCGTTCTTGACGTGCCGCTGTTCATCGCCCTGAACGAGGGCATTCGGCTCGACGTCGGTCGCCGCTATCTGCTGATCGTCCGGGACGTTGCCTCTTCGGCGCCGCCAGCGTTGACGATGCGTGCGATTGCGGTGGCCGATGCCCGGGGCGATTGATGCCGACCGACCGATGATTCGTGTTCGTTTCACGCTGTTGCGCGCGAGAAGCATGCACATCATCGATCACCCGGCCTGAAGGGTCTGGGCGACGCGCTCGGAAGGGTGCGACGACGTGGTCGGGCTCGCGCGGCGCCGGCCCCATGAAGGGGCTCAGCAGCCGCGTGGTCCGATGCCGCTCATCGCCTGCATCGAAGAGGCCGCCGTCGCGGGGAAGGTCCTCCATCACCTCGAGCTGCCCGCCCAGCCGCTGACCATGGTGCGCGCCCAGGCCCCGAGCTGTTCCCCGCCGCTTGAGCGAGTGCGATCCGGGCCATCGCCGTCGACACGCGCGTTGACGGCCGGATCTTCGCCCATGCGGCCGGATCGACCCAGATTCGGCTTCTGTGCGCCGCCGCACACCGGTTCAGACCGTCAGGTGAGCGGTGTCGACGACGGAACGCTACGGTTGCCGCATGGATCAGTCTGAAAGCGAGCACTCGTCTGCGCTGCTGCAGGCGCGCAAGGGCGCGCGGCACCTTGCGGTGTTGCGGGCGATCGCTGACCGAACCCGCAACGGCGTCGTCGTCACCGATCGCGATGGCGTCATCGACTGGGTGAACGCCGCGCTCACGTGCATGTGCGGCTACACGATCGACGAGCTGCGCGGTGTCCGTCCGGGGCCGCTGCTACAGGGACCGGCGACGGCGGCCGCGACGCTGGCGATCGTGCGCGCAGCGATGGCCGAGCGCCGCTCCTTCGACGTCGAGTTGTTGAACTACGCGAAGGACGGCCGGCAATACTGGGTGCGCATCGAAGCCGAGCCGTTGTTCGACGACGACGGCACCTTCGATGGCTACCTCGCCATCGAGGCAGACACGACCGAGCAGCGCATCGCCGAAGCGAGTGCGGCGGTGAGGACGTCGATCGGCGATCGCCTCTTGCGCTGCGAGTCCGTCGAGGCGGCGGCGCAGGCGGTGACCGAAGAGCTCGTCGGCCTGCTCGATGTGCGCGCCGCGCAGGTGTGGGTTGTCGAGCCGGGTGTCCCCGACCTGCGGTACGTCGCTGGTCGACGGGCCGCGCCGGGAGCGCAGGCGTGGCTCGACGCCACGGCCGCGAGCGTGTTTCGCAAGGGGACCGAGTGGGTCGTCGGCATCGGCGCCCCCGGCGTCGCCTGGGGTACGGCGGCGCCGTGCGTCCGGACCGATTTCTGGCTGACGGACAAGGCTGGTCAACTGTCGCGACGGGCAGCGGCAGCGCGGGCGGCGGACATCCGGACGGTGTGCGCCGCGCCGGTGCTCGGGCCCGACGGGGTCGTCGCGATCATCGAGATTGGCGGCAGCCACGCCTACCCCGGTCACGAGCGCCTGCCGGCGCTGCTGGCGCGGGTCGCGCACCAGCTGGGTTCGTTCTTGATGCAGCGGCGGAGTCTGGGCCTTGCCGAGCAGGCAAATCGCGAACTGCGTCGCCAGATCGCCGCCCGCTCGGCGCAGCTCTTCGCGGCGATGACGCTGGCGGGCGATGGCGCGGTGCCGGTGGCGAGCCTCGACCTCGGCACGATCGTCAACAGCCGGTATCGCGTCGAAGAGAAGCTCGGCGAGGGAGGCATGGGTGCGGTGTATCGCGTGAGCCGCGTCGACGACGGCACGCGGTGGGCGCTCAAGGTGGCGACGGCCCTGCGGTCGAGCCAGCTGGCGCGTTTGGCGCGCGAAGCCCATCTGATGAGCCGCATCCGCCACCCCAACGTCGTGCAGATCGCCGACATCGACGTCTCGTCGCAGGGCTTCTTGTACATCGTTCTCGAGCTCGTCGACGGCACCGACCTTTTCGCGTGGCGGCGCACGGGCACTGACGTCACGCTCGCGGTCGCGCTGTCGATCCTGCTGCAGGTCGCGCGCGGTCTCTACAAGCTGCACAGCGCGAACATCGCCCACCGCGACTTGAAGCCGCAGAACATCCTTGTCGTCGATGACGAAGGACGTCTGGTCGTGAAGCTCGCCGACTTCGGCATCGCGCGCCTCGCCGTCGACGTCGACGTCGATGTCGATGTCGGTGCGGGTGCGCTGGCGACGGACGACGCACGGGTCGACGACGACAGCTCTGACGACGACGCCGTCACGACCTCCTCCGTCCCGGACTTTCGCGTCAGCGACGTCGAGATCGCGAACGCCGTTCGGACGACCGCGCGCGTCACGGCCCGACGGCGCGGCGTGCTTCCCACTGCGGACAACGACGACGGGCCCGTGACCCGTGCATCGTGGGGCGCCACGGGGTCCGCGGTGCAGGCCGCGCAGCAGGTCGTCGTCGATGCGGTCGCCGCCGTCGCCGCCCCCGGGCTCGTCGCGGGCGACCACCAGCTGGTGCCGACGCTGGCCGTGGTCGGCCCGCCCACCGAGGAGCCCCTGGACGCGGGTGCGTTCAGCGTCACGCGCACCGGCGTCGTCCTCGGCACCGTCGCGTACATCGCGCCGGAGGTGTTGTCGTCGTCGACCGCGTCGCCGTTGGCGGCCGACCTGTTCTCGTTCGGCATTGTCGCGTGGGAGCTGTACGCCGGCCGACGTCCGTTCAACGGGCCCGCAGGTGCCATCGACTTCGCCGAGGCCGCCACGCACAACGATCCCTCGACCCGCCTCGGCTCCGGCTGCGCCGAGTTCGACGACCTCGTCCGGCGCTGCCTCTTCCTCGCGCCCGCGGCGCGCCCGACGGCGCTCGAGGCGATGCAGCAGATCGAGATCATTGCTGCTCAGCGTGGAATTCCGATCCGCAGCTGAAGCCGACCGCGCCATCGTCGCAGGCCACGCGACGCCCCTCGCGGACGTGCATGACGGGCCGCGCGTTGCCCGGCTGCAGCGACGGGTCACGAGGTGGTGGGGTCGAGACGGGTCGGCAGCGCGTCGAGGACGCTGACGCACCACGGGCCGGTGCGTCCTGCTGGATGATGCTCAGCGGGTGGCGACGTCGGCGTCGTCGATGTTGTCGGCGTCGTCGATGTCCACGCCGACGTCGCGGGCGGCCTTGGCGTCCAGCAGCGCGTTGACGACGGCGGCAAAGCCGAAGCCGCCGCAGCCGTCGACCATGAAGCGGGGGGCCTGGCCCAACGACACGAG
>CAJBHN010000666.1 GCA_903952805.1 uncultured Myxococcales bacterium
CCTGGCAGGTGAGTGACGATGACGACGACCACAACGACGACAACGACGACAAAAACGACGTCTGACGCCGGCCGCATCGCCCGCCGCTCGCGGGCTTTGTTCGCCCTGCGGGATTGGCTGCGCAGCGCCGACTTCGTCGAGGCCGATACGCCCCAGTTGGTGCCGGGACCGGGGCTTGAACCCCATATCGATCCCCTTGGCATCGACGTCGCCCTCGACCTGCATGGCCGGCACCGCGCCCGCCGGTATCTCATCACCTCACCCGAGTTGGCCCTCAAGCGCGTCGTCGCCGCCGGCGTGCCCCGCGTCTTTCAGCTCGGCCATGTCTTTCGTGACGGCGAGCGCAGCCCCCGTCACACCCCCGAGTTCACGCTGCTGGAATGGTATCGGGGCCCCGGCACCCTCGACGTCATCCTCGACGATACCATGGCGTTGATTCGCGCCATGGGCACAGCCGTCGGCGGCAGCGTCAGCGCCGTCGACGTCATGGCCCCACCCGAGCGCCTGACCCTCACCGAGGCCTTCGCCCGCCACGCCGACGTCGACCTCGACGCCGCCATCGACGACACCGCCGCTGGCGACGCGGCTGCCCTGGCTCGCCGTGCCCGGCGGGCCGGCGTCTGCTTCGTCGGCAGCGACGACGACGTCTCCTTCGACGACGCTTTCTTCGCGATCATGGACACCCGGGTGGAGCCTGCCATCGGCATCCATCGCCTGTGCGCGCTGGAGCGGTGGCCGGCGACGATGGCGGTGTTGGCCCGCGTCTGCGACGACGACCCCCGCTATGCCCACCGCTTTGAACTGTACGGGCACGGCGCCACCGGCTGTCTGGAACTGTGCAACGCCTTTGATGAGTTGACCGACCCCATCGAGCAGCGCCGTCGATTCGAAGGCGACAACGCCATTCGTCGGGCCCTGAACAAGGTCCAGTTGCCCCTCGACGAGGATTTTCTGGCGGCCTTGCCGCACCTGCCGCAGCCCACCGCGGGCAACGCCCTCGGCGTCGATCGGGTCTTGATGCTGGTGACGGGCGCCAGCTCCATCGACGACGTGCACGCGTTGCCCTTCCGCTGACGGCTTTCGTCGTCTATGCACGCCCGGTGACTGTCTCCCTTGAACCCATTCGTCCGCGGACCGTGCTGGTCGGCGTCCAACTTCCCGGCGTCAGCGACACCGATTTCCAGTCCTCCCTCGCCGAGCTTGCTCGTCTGGTGGACACCCTGGGCTTTGAGGTCGTCGCCCAAATCACCCAGCGTCGCGCCCGGCTGGCCCCGTCGGCGGCCGTCGGCTCGGGCAAGCTCAAAGAGCTCGCCGAGTTGACCGGTGGCCCAGGCATCGTCGAGTCCGGCGCCAAAAAGCGCGACCAGCGCAAAGACATGCACAAGGCCGGCTTCGCGGCCGTCGACCTGCCCGACGACGACGACGATGCCGACAGCGACGATGACGATGCCGACGACGCCAAGAAGTCCAGGGCCCCCATTGAGAAGGCGTCGGTGGTCGTCATCGACAACGACATCTCGCCATCGCAGCTGCGCAACCTCGAGAAGGCCACCGGCGTCGAGGTCCTCGACCGCGCCGGCGTCATCATCGAGATCTTCTGGCGCCATGCGCGCACCAAAGAGGCGCAGATGCAGGTCGAGATCGCTCGCCTGCAATACGAGACGCCGCGCCTGCGCGAGAAAGAGACCGGCGGCGATCGCCAACGTGGCGGCACCACCGGCGGCAAGGGCGACCTCGACCTCGAATACGATCGCCGTCGCATCCGCGACCGCATCGCCGAGCTCAAGGAAAAACTCGCCGAGATCGAAGAAGACGCCAGCACCCGTCGTCAGCGTCGCAAAGACGCCATGCGCGTCGCCCTGGTCGGCTACACCAACGCCGGCAAGTCGAGCTTGATGCGGGCGTTGCGGTCACCTTCGATCCAGTTTTCGATCCACATGAAGATCTGGGTATAGACCGTTTGCGGACAGGCATAGCCGCAGAACAGGCGCCCGGCGACGGCGGTGACCAAAAACAGCGCATAAGCCGAGATGATGAGCAGCGCCGCCAGATAAATGACGTCCTGCGGCCAGAAAACCAAGCCGAAGATGTTGAACTTGCGCTCGACCAGGTGCAGCAGGATTGCCTGGCGGTCATTCCACACCAG
>CAJBHN010000667.1 GCA_903952805.1 uncultured Myxococcales bacterium
ACCAGTTCATTGCCGAGTGCCTGGCTGAACTGCGTGAGGGGCTGGCCGTGCGGGGCGCTCGGCTGCTCATCCGCCACGGCGAGGTCACGACCGTCCTGGCCGACCTGCAGCGCATCGTGCCCTTTACGGCCCTCGTGGCTCACGAAGAGACCGGCAACGCCCTCACCTACGTCCGCGACAAAGCGGTGCAGCGCTGGTGCAAGGAGGCGGGTGTGCAGTTCACCGAGCTGCCGCAAACGGGGGTGCTGCGCCCCGGGGGGCGACGCCACTCCGACCAGAGCTGGGCCTCGCAGTACGTGGCCCGGATGGACACGATGCCGCTGCCACAACCCGCCGTCGTCAAAGACGGTCTCGCGGCAACGGTCCTGGGCATGGGCGACGTCGGCAGCGGCGACGGTTTGTTGCCCTTCCCCGCCGATATTGGCCTTGGCCCCTCACAAAAGCCGACCGCCCAACGTGGCGGCGAGCGCGAGGCCCGCCGGGTGATGAAGAGCTTCCTGCGCGAGCGCGGTGTCGACTACGCCACCGGCATGTCATCGCCAGCGACCGCCTGGTGGAGCTGCTCGCGCATCAGCCCGCACCTGGCCTACGGCTCGCTGTCGATGCGCCAGGCGTTCGTGTCCACCGGGCGACGACGGCTTGAGCTGCAGTCGTCGTCGTCGTCGTCGAGTCCATCGACGTCGGCGCCAGCTCGCTTTCGTCGTTCCCTTGAGGCCTTTCAAAGCCGGCTGTTCTGGCATTGCCATTTCATGCAGAAGCTTGAGGACCAGACCTCGATCGAGTTTACCGACCTCACGCCGAGCATGGTGGGCTTGCGCGAACAGGTCGCCCCCAACGAGCATCATTTCCAGAGTTGGTGTCGCGGTGAGACCGGCTTCCCCCTCATCGACGCCTGCATGCGTCTGCTGCTGCAGACGGGCTGGGTGAACTTTCGCATGCGGGCCATGCTCGTCAGCTTCTCGAGTTACCACCTGTGGCTGCCGTGGCGTCGTCCGGCGATACATCTTGCCAAGCACTTCCTCGACTTCGAGCCGGGCATTCATTTTCCCCAGATGCAGATGCAGTCCGGCAGTACCGGGTCCAACACCTTGCGCATCTACAACCCCACCAAGCAGGCGAGGGACCAGGACCCGACGGGCGCTTTCATCCGGCGGATGGTCCCCGAGCTTGAAGGCGTCGACGACGACCACATCCACGAGCCCCATCTCATGCCCGGCCTCTTGCAGCGCTCGTGCGGCGTCGTCATCGGACGCGACTACCCGGCCCCGATCGTGGATGAGACCATCGCCATGCGGCGCGCGCGCGACGCGCTGACCCTGGTGCGGCGCACCCCCGAGGCAAGGGAGGAAGGGCGGGCGGTTGCCGAACGTCACGGCAGCCGCCGTCCGCCGCCACAGCGTCGGCCGTCTTCGAGCACGACCTCACGGCGCGCACCGGGGCTGCCGCCGGCATCGGACCGTCAAGGCACGTTGACCTTCCTGCCGCCGGGCCACGTCAGCGACGACGGGCACGGGGGCGACTGATCATGCCCGAAGGAGACACGCTCCATCGCATTGCCGACGCCCTGCAGGTGCTGGTGCCGCTGACGGTGCGGGCCCTGTCGTTGCCGCGGCAGGGCCTTGGGCGATCGGTGGCCGGCGACACGGTCACCGAGGTGCGGGCCGTCGGCAAGAACCTGCTCGTGTTCTTTTCAGGAGGCCTGGTCCTGCACACGCACTTGAAGATGACGGGCATCTGGCATGTCTATGGGCCGGGAGAGCGCTGGCGCCGGCCCGTCGATATGGCGGTGGCCGTCGTCGACGTGGGCTCCGCGGTGGCGGTGTGCTTTCAAGCGCCCCTGGTGCGGCTCATCGAGCGGCGCCGCGCCGAGCGCGAACTCATTGTCCCGCTGGGGGTCATCGACCTCATCGCCGGGGGCTGCGACCTCGACGAGGTGCTGCGCCGGCTGCGTACGCTCCCGGGTGCCACGCCTCTTGGTGTCGCCCTGATGGACCAGGAGCGCGTGGGGGGGATCGGCAACGTCTACAAGAGCGAAGGCCTGTTCCGGGCCGGCCTCAGCCCCCTCGCCACCATCGCCAGCGTCGACGACAACAGGGTGCGGACGTTGCTCGCTGACGTGCAGTGGATCATGCGCAACAACGTGGCCCGGCGCACCCCCGTACAGGCCGACGCTGTCGCCCCCCCCAGCCAGGCCGTCGCCCACTACCGCTACACCCGCACCACCACCACGACGCGCCCGCAGGTCACGACCGACGCCACGGCGCGCGACAGAGCGTCGCCGGTCGACGTGGTCGGGCTGGTGATTGACCTGCGCACCCTGCCCACCCGCACGACGCGCAGTGGCTGCGAGGTCGGCAAAGGGCCCATTGCCGTGTATGGGCGCGCCGGCCAGCCGTGCCCGGCGTGCGGCACCACCATTGTCATGGTGCGACAAGGGTCGCTGCAGCGCTCCAGCTACTTCTGCCCGTGCTGCCAACCCGTGGGCGCAGGCGGCGCAGGCGGCGCCACCCCTCAGGGCTGAGCGTCGTCGTCGTCGACGTCTGCTTCGTCGTCGCCATCACCAAAGCCGAGGCCCGGCGGACCGCCGTCTCCGCCGTCTCCCTGGTCGTCGTGGTCGTCGCCGGACCAGATGCCTTCGAGCGCTGCCGCGCCGACGCCGGCCGCCACGCCGGTCACGGGGGACATCGCCGACATGGGGCGTGCGGGAACCGGCGCGGCGTCACGGGGCCAGGTGAAGCCGCCGGCGCTGCGCACGAAGCCGAGCGCCTGGAGGTGGATGGCCACGGGGTGGGCGACCAGGCCGCCGTCGACGCAGCCGTCGACCTCGCCGATGACCAGGGTGCGGCCTTCGGCGCGACGACGACGACCGAGGTGGGCGAGTCCGGCGGCGAGGCCACGGGCGCGCGCGGATCGCTCGGGCTCTTGTTCAGGCAAGAACGACAGCACGCGTTTGGCGGCGGCGGCGACAAAGCCGACCAGGTGGCCGTCGTCGATGACCACGAGGGCGGCGACGGCGCGGGCCGGGCCGGGCCCCCCTTCGGCGCCGGGCAGGAGGGTGCGCCGCGGCCAGGGCAGGTGGGCCCCCCACGGCGACGCCGGGTCGACGGCAGACAGGAGGACGACGGGCTCTTCGTCGGTGCGGCCGGCCTGGCCACCCTGGCCGACGCCCCGCCGGGCGCCCAGGTGCCGCAGGGCATCGACGGCCTCGGGGCTGCCATATTGCAAGCCCGAAGCGCCGTCGACGAAGTAGCCCCGGCGGATGCGGCCGGCGTCCTCCATCAAGCGCAGCGCCGACTTCACCGCCGCCGGGCTGACAGGCAGACCCTGGTCGAGGGCGACGGCGATGGCGTCGTTGCCGAGGACACCGTGGGCGACCAGCAGTTGTTCTGCTGCGGCTGCGGCGCGTCGTGTCAGCGCGGGACCGAGGTGTGCTTCGTGGTCGGTGGCGAGCGTGAGCGACCAGCGACCCTCCAGGTGCTGGGGCTGCGCTCGACGGCTGCGAAAGGACAGGCCCTGCTCGGGGAACTGCCGTCCGCGCGAGCGTGGGTGACGTTTCGGGCCGGTCGCTGTGCCCCCCGTCAGACGGGCGCGCAGGGGTCGAAAGGTGTCGTTGGTGACGAGGCCCGACCACACCAGGGGCCACACGGCCTCATCGAGCCGGGAGGCGCTGTCCCCCGGCGCGACGCCAGCGCCATGGCGGAGGGCTTGCCAGTGGGCGAACGACGGCTTTGGCAACGGGCTCGACGGCGCGGTGGACACCGGCCCCCCGGGCACAGGCATGGTCGGTGTCATCGACGACGGCATCGACGACGGCATCGACGACGGCATCGATGCAACGGAATCGAGCACCGCCGCCAGCGCGGGCGCGAACATGGCCCCCTGGCGCGAGATGGCCTCCAGGATCGCCTGCTGCTCCGGGGTTCGCACCGACGGCGAGGAGGTCGAGGAGGACGCGGCGGGTCCCGTGGGCGTCGATGGCGGCGTCGATGGCGGCGCCCACAGCTGCGGCAGGCTGTCGGTGAGAAAGAGCATGACGCTGGCGTCGCGATCACCGCGGCTGGCCACGCCCACCCACCGCACTTCGCCGGCCGCAGCGAGGGCATCGAGCATCTCGGGCCGATAGCCGGGCACGCGGGCGGGCAGGATCCATGATTCCAGCACGCTCCATGGCACCGGCAACCCTTGCAGGCGCCCGATGACGTCGAGGAGTCGGTCGACGCTGCCGCCGCGTCCTGCGGCCCCCGCGTTGCCGATGCCATGCCAGCGCAGGCGCGCGCGGATGAAGCTCGGCTCGTCGACGGGGGCCACGTCGTTTCTCAGACGGGCGAGGGTGCGCCGGCGGATCGTCTGGAGGACTTCTGTGTCGGCGTAGTCGACCAAGACACCACCAGGGCGCAGGGCCCCGCTCACGGCGTGCCCGGTCTGCACCAGCTGTTGCAGCACGTCGGTGACGGTGGCCTCGGGCAGCGACAGCAGCGCGGCGATATCGGCGGCAGTCTGCAGGGCATGGGTGCGGACCACGCGCCGCACCAGGGCCGGCAGCGCGTCGGTGGTCGAAGCAAGCCAGGTCTCGGGCACGCCCGGCGGCGGCGGGACGCCGAGGGCGTCACGGTAGCGGGCGACGTCTTCGATGGCGACGAGACGAGCCTCGCCCGCGAGGCGGATCCACACCGCGCGCCGCTCGGCGACGAGGCGGTCTGACAGGGCGGTGGCCACCTGCAGCGTCGTCGACGTCTCCGACAGCGCCGACGCCGACGCCAGCGCCGCCGACAACGCCGAGGGCGACGGTCGGGCCGTCTGGGCCACCCGCAGCGAGAGCGCCGGCAGCGACAGGGCGCCAAGGCGAATGAGCACATCGTGCAGGTCGTCTTCGTGGCGCGCCTGCAGACCTGGCAGGGTGCGTTGCAGGGTGCCCTCGACCTCGGCAATCACGTCGTCGTCGAGCAACTCCCTGAGCGCGCCTTCGCCGAGCAGCGCCTTGAGCTGGGTGATGTCGATGCTGAGGGCCTGGGCACGGCGCTCAGCGAGGGGAACATCACCGTCGTACAGCGCGCTGCGGACAAAGCCCGACAACAGCGCCGCCGCCATCGGCGTGGGGGTGTCGACGTCGATGGTGACGATGCGCCGCCGACCGCTTTCGATCTCGGCGAGCACCTCGCGCAGACCGGCCACATCAAAGACGTCGTGCATGACCTCGCGGGCGGCCTCCAGCGTGATCGGGAAGTCGGCGACATGCCGCACGGCATCGAGCAGGTCTCGAGCCCGCTGCCGGGTCTTCCACAGCGCAGCACGTCGGCCGATCTGGCCACGAGGCAACAGCAGCGCGCGCCCGGCGGCTTCGCGGAAGCGGGCCGCGAAGATGGGGCTCTCGCTGAGCCCCGCGAGCACCAGGGTCTCCATCTCGTCAGCAGTGGGGAAGAGGGCTGCGACGTCGGGGATGGCTTCGTCTTCGGGAAAGCGCATGACGATGCCGTCGTTTTGCACGCTGACGTCCAGCTGCAGGTCGAGGAGGGCGCGCGCCTTGCCGCTCATGCACAGCGCCAACGGCTGCAGCACCGCGCCGCCGAGGGGCGTGATGACGCAGACGCGCCAGTCCATCAGCTCGTCGCGACTGCGTTCCACGACCAGGGTGCGCTCGTCAGCAATGAACCCGGCGCTCTTGGCCCGCTGCTCCCGCAGGCCACGCACCAGGGTCTCAGCGGCCTCGTCAACCAGGCCATGCTCGGCGCTGAGGCGGGCGCGAGCGTCAGCCTCGGTCCCCGCCACGAGCGTGCCGATAAGAGCGGCCATCTTGTCGCCGAGTTCTTTGGGCCGCAGCATCTGCTCACCGCGCCAAAAGGGCAGCTTGCCCGGCTGGCCCGGCGCCGGCGTGACGTTGACACGGTCGGCCGTAATTTCCTCAATGCGCCACGACGACGAGCCCAGGCGAATCACCTCGCCGGCACGGCTCTCAAAGACCATCTCCTCGTCGAGCTCGCCGACTTTCTTCTGGCTGCCGGCCGCCTGGTCGTCGCCGCCCATCAGGTAGACGCCGTACAGGCCGCGATCGGGGATGGTGCCCATATTCTGGATGGCCACCCGGTGGGCGCCAGCCCGCGGCACCAGCAGGCCAGTGTCGTGGTCGAGGCGGATGCGCCCGCGCAAGCTGTCGTGACCCTCAAGCCCGAGGGCCACCGCCGTCCGCCCCGACATCAGGTCGATGACGGCGTCGAAGGTCCCGCGCGGCAGGTCGCTGTAGTTGGCGGCGCTTTGTATCAGGCGATAGGCATCGTCTGGATGCCACGGCTCCACGGCGACCATGCCGACCAGGTGTTGGCACAGCACGTCGATGGGGTTCTTTGGTATCCGTGTGGCCTCGATGGCCCCTTCGTGCATGGCCTTGACGATGGTGGCGCAGGCCAACAGGTCGCTTGGGTAGCGCGGAAAGACCACGCCGCGGCTGACGGCGCCGACGCTGTGGCCGGAGCGGCCCACCCGCTGCAGAGCGGCGCTCACGCTGGGCGGCGCCTCGATCTGCACCACCACGTCGACACTGGCGAGGTCGACCCCCAGCTCCAGCGATGATGTGGCCACGAGCACCGAGATGGCGCCCATCTTGAGCCGCTCTTCCACATCCTGACGTTGAGCCCGCGCCAGCGAGCCGTGGTGCGCCGACGCGATCTCAACGCCGCCGCGCTCCACGGCCACATCGTTGATGGCGGCAGCCATCCGCTCGGCCAGGCGGCGAGCGTTCACAAAGACCAGGACGGTGCGGTAGCGAGCGGCCAGATCCACGATCTGTGGCGGGATGGTCTGCCAGGTGCCGCGCGGGGCGGTGGCGCTCACGGTGGACGACGACGTCTCGACGACAGTTGACCCTCGCCCCAACGATGGCCCCGGCCCCCCTGTCAACGGCGATGGCAGGTCAAAGGCCGGCCTTTCTCCAAACCGGCGGTCGTCATCGATGAGGGTGTGTTCGACGACAAGCTCCATGGCCTTGTGGGCGCGCGCATCGGCAATGGCTACATCAGCGGCCGCAGCGCCGTCGTCGGCGCCAACGACGGCGGCGGCGCCAACGACGCTGCCCCCCAGATAGCGGGCCACCTCGCTGAGGGGCCGCTGGGTCGCCGACAGGCCGATGCGTTGGACCCGGCGGCCACCGCTGCTGACGCACAAGGCGTCGAGCCGCGCGAGGCTCAAGGCCAGGTGCGCGCCGCGCTTGGTGGGGACGAGGGCGTGGATCTCATCGATGATCACCGTTTCGACGGACCTGAGCGCCTCCCGCGCCTGGCTCGTGAGCAACAGCCCCAATGACTCGGGCGTGGTGATCAAGATGTCGGCGGGGACCTTCTTGAAGCGCGCGCGGGCCCGCTGGTCGGTGTCGCCGGTGCGCACGGCCACCGTGGGCAGCTGCACGGTTTGTCCAAGGAGGCTCGCACAGCGGGCGATACCCACGAGCGGCGCCTGCAGGTTGCGCTCGACGTCGGTGGCCAGCGCCTTCAGCGGCGACACATACAGAATGCGGCAGCGGGGACCCCCCACCGTGGGCTCCTGAATGAGCCGGTCGAGGCCTCCCAAAAACGCCGCCAGGGTCTTGCCCGTGCCCGTGGGCGCAAAGACCAGCGTCGAGCGCCCCGCGCGAATCAGGGGCCACGCCTGGACCTGCGGCGGTGTGGCCGCCGAGAACGTCGTCTCAAACCACTGCACCACCGCTGGATGAAAACCTTCGAGGGCCGACGGCGCCGGCGGCGCTGGCAGCGCTGACGGCGTCGGGCCCTTCGAGCGTGTCGACCCGGCGCGCTTGACCATGCGACGAGATGCCAACCACACAGACCCGGCGCAACGACGTTGTCGTGCGTGGTCGCTGGGCCGTCGCTGGGCCGTCGCGGCCGGCGTCGCCGGTCGACAGGCTGCCACCCTCGACGACGGCGGTGACGCTGTCGTGCTCCAGCGAGGCCGGGTGGAGCCTGGCGTCGTCCCCGAACTGGCTGAACGTGCCCCGCACCGTGCTTTTCATCATGTGGCGGACGGCGAACATGACGACGGAGGGGGAAGCATCAAGGGCGCAGGGCGTCGGAGCCGATGGTGGGTTCGGGTCTCCCGGCGACAGGCCGGGACAGCGGGGGTGATGGCGACAGGCATTGTCCGTTTCGGACTATGATCCGTTTTTTCCGACCATCAGCGCCAGCCGGTCGGGCGCTTCGCGCACCAGGGCTTCGGCTTCTTCGCGGGTCATCGGCATGGGCGGCTCCCGCGGTGGCGGTATCGGGCGGAATAAGAAACCAGCACTCGACCCAGAGTGCCGCAAGAGACGGCAACGCCAAACACGAGACCGCGACGGGCAAAGAGCGGACGACGACCTCAGCTGGGTTTCTTGTCGCTCCGCAACAGCTCGGGCTTGGCCGCCATCAGGTTGTCCATCTTGCAGTGGCCCTCAAACATGACCCCCGCATGGATGATCAAACTCGGGGTCTCAATGTCGCCATACAGACGAGCCGGCGACTGCAACTCCACCACCCGCTTGGCCTTCACATTGCCGCGCAAGGTCCCGTTCAACACCAGGGTGCCGACGGTGACCGAGGCGATGACCTCGGCGGTCTCGGTCACCAGCAGCACATCGTCGGTGACGATTTCGCCGGTGAACTTGCCCTCGATGCGCACGCTGCCCTGAAAGACGAGCTTGCCGTCAAAAGCCGCCTCGGCGCCGAGGATGGTGTGGGGGGCGCCAATGCCGAGGCCACCCTGGGATTGAGCTGAATCTTCCTTGCGCATCAGGGCCATGGTCGCTCTCCACAATCACGTCGAAGCAGGTTCGAGGCAGGTTCGAGGCAGGTTCGAACGCGGACCGGTGCGGGACCGGTGCGACGAACGAGGCCGCCGCCGCCCCGTCGTCGATACGACGACGACGACGGCAACTCAAGGGTCAGGCGCCGAAGCGGGCCAACAACGAATCAAGCTCGGCGAAGGAATTGAAGTGCACCATCAGCGTGCCCTTGCCCGCCTTCTGCTTCAGCTCGACCTTGGTGCCCAGGGCCCGCTGCAGGCGCTGACGCACGTCGCGCTCGGACTCGCTTTCGCGGCTCGAGGTCTTGCGGCCCCGTGGTGACGCCGGCTGGGCCGCCTTCTCGGTCTGGCGCACGCTCCATTTGCGGGCGACGACTTCGCGGCCGAGCTTCTCGATTTCCTCGGTGCTGTCCAGCGCGAGCAGGGCCCGGGCGTGCCCCATGGACAGTTCTCCCGACAACACCTGCTGGCGCACCGTGGATGGCAACTTCAACAGCCGCAGGCTGTTGGCCACCGTCGTTCGGTCCTTGCCGACGGCTTCGGCGATTTCCTGCTGGGTGTAGCCCATGGTCTCGTGCAGGCGGTGAAAGGCCTCGGCCTCTTCGATGGGGTTGAGGTCCTCACGCTGGAGGTTCTCCACCAGGGCCAGGGTCAGGGTGTCGACCTCGGCGGCTTCGGAGACGACGGCGGGGACGGACTTCAGCCCGGCCTTCTGGGCCGCCCGCCAACGGCGTTCGCCGGCGATGATCTCATACTGCAGCGGCGACGACGCGTTGCTGTTGGGACCCAGCGGCCGCTGCCGGACCACGATGGGCTGGATGATGCCGTGGGCCCGGATGGACTCCGCCAGCTCCGATAGGGCCACATCATCGAACTTCTGCCGGGGCTGGCTGTCGCCGGGGAGAATCTGCTCGACCGGCAGCTGCAACAGACCCTTGCCGGTGCTGATGGGCTCATCGGAACCGGGCTTGGGCGGAATCAACGCCGACAACCCACGACCCAGACCACGACGCTTTTCGGTGTTCATATCCATGACGTTCACTCCAACGGGCAGGCAGACAAGAGAGCAAGAAGGACAGGAGGCTGGAAAATGGGGCTCAGGCCTGGGGGGCCTGAGCCGACGCCGCCGGCTGGAGGTTCCAGCGCTTGGCGAGTTCTTCGGCGAGGGCGATGTAGGCCTGCACGCCGCGGGAGCCGACGTCGTAGAGGATGCCGGGTTTGCCGTGGCTCGGGGCCTCCGACAGGCGGACGTTGCGGGGGATGATGGTCTCGCAGACCTTGCCGGGCAGGTGCTGGCGGACCTCTTCGACCACCTGGTGGGCCAGGTTGTTGCGGGCGTCGAACATGGTCAGCAAGATGCCATCGAGCTCGAGGCGCTCATTGAGGTTGCCCCGGATGAGGTCGATGGTCTTCATCAGGTGGGAGAGCCCCTCCAACGCGTAATACTCGCACTGCAGCGGAATCAGCACGCCGTCGGCCGCGGTGAGGGCGTTGACGGTCAAGATGCCCAGCGACGGCGGGCAGTCGAGCAAGATGACGTCGAAGCGGTCGAGGACCTTGTTGAGGGAGCGCTTGAGGCGGGTTTCCCGGGCCATCTCGCTGACGAGCTCGACTTCGGCGCCGCTGAGCTGGGTGTTGGAGGGGGTCAAAAAGAGCCCCGGCACGGCCGTCTCCCGCCACACATCCGCCATCTCAGCCTGGCTGAGGAGCACATGGTAGAGGGTCTTTTCCTCGGGAGCGGCAAAGACGCCGAGGCCGCTGCAGGCGTTGCCCTGGGGGTCCATGTCCACCAGCAGGACCCGCTTCTTTTGGGCCGCCAGCGACGCCGCAAGGTTGACGGAGGTGGTGGTCTTACCCACCCCGCCCTTCTGGTTGGCGACGGCGACCACTCGAGCGCGTGTCATCAAGACTCCTGTTTCGTTCGGATTCGGATTCTGGGTCACCCCTCTCCCTTCAGGGAGAGGGGTCGGCGCGAAGCGCCGGGGGTGAGGTCAGTTCGGATTCGGATTCTGGATCACCC
>CAJBHN010000668.1 GCA_903952805.1 uncultured Myxococcales bacterium
CGGTCGGCGACGTTGCGGTCGGCCGTCGTCGACAGCGGTACGGGGGTCGACGTGCTCTCAAAGGCTGGCAGGTGCAGGCCGCCGTCGCCCAGGGCGACGGCTTGTTCAAGGGTGTTTTTGAGTTCGCGAATATTGCCGGGCCATCGCCACCGCCGCAGATGCGCCAGTTCCCCGGGCCCGGCTCGCACCGATGCGTCGAGGCCGGTGAGAATATGTTCCGTCAGCAGCGCCAGGTCTTCCAGCCTTTCCCGCAACGGGGGGACCCGGAGGCGAACCACGGCGAGCCGAAAGAAAAGATCTTCACGAAAGGTACCGCGTCGGACCTGTTCGGCGAGGTCTCGATGGGTGGCGGAGATGATGCGGACGTCGACGTTGCGCGCCGTGCTCTCACCCAGTCGACGCACTTGTCGACTCTCGAGGGTGCGCAGCAGGGCTGGTTGGAGGTCCAGCGGCATCTCGCCGATTTCGTCGAGCAAGATGGTGCCGCCGGCTGCGGCCTCAAACAGCCCTTTTCGGTCGGCGATGGCGCCGGTGAAGGCACCGCGTCGATGGCCAAAGAGTTCGCTGCCGAGGAGTTCGCGCGACATCGCGCCACAATCGACGACCAGAAATGGCTGGCCTCGGCGTCGACCCTCGTCGTGGAGGGCACGAGAGATGACCTCTTTGCCTGTGCCCGTTTCGCCCTCGATGAGCACGGTCACGTCAGAAGCGGCGGCTCGTTTCAGGACCGCGTGAAGGTGTCGCATTTTTGGAGACACCGCTGTCGACGCTCCAAATCGGGTTGGGCCGTCGTCGAGCTGTAACGGCGCATCTTCGGCCGCAATGGCGATGGTGGTGGCGCCAATGGTGAAGCGCGCTCCCACCAGCAGCCGGGCATCGCCGACTTTGGCGTCACCGACCTGCACGCCGTTTTTGCTGCCAGCATCACGGACGCGGATGCCGTCGTCGGTGCGGGTGACCTCAACGTGGACCCGGGAGACCTTTCGGTCGCTCAGGACCAAATCGGCATCGCTGCGAGTGCCAATCATGACGGTACCGCCGTCAAGTTCGACGTGGGCGCCATTGTCGGGGCCGTCGACCACCAGCAGGCGAAGGCGTCGCAACAGTGGCCGTCCCGACAACAGGTCGGTCACCAGGGTGGCGCCAGCGAGCTCTCGTGCTGGCGCAGTCGATTCAGGCGAATGGACCATAAGGACCTCGTGATCAAGGAATGGCTGCGTTGCTCGTGTCCATCACCACCATCACACCCATGGCCGCGACGACGGCGCTGACGCCGGCGGTGATGCCGGCGATGCCGATGCCAATATTGGCTTGGTCAATCAGGGCTTGTGCCTCGACCTGCGACGTCCGGGCGTCAGCGGCAGCGGCGAAGTCGAAGGCCGCCTTGATCGTCACAGCAAGGGCGCCGCCGAAGGCAAGCCCACCGGTTGCGGTCAGCACCAGGCCCAGTGGCGACGGCGTCGGTGACGGCGTCGGCGTCGGCGACGGCAATGAGGGCAAGGCCGCTGGCGGCGTGCCGCCGTCATCGTCGCCCTCGACAGCGATCGATCCGGCGGGCCCTGGCAACGCTGTGGTCGGCACGGGGGCCCCCGGTCGATCGGCGCACCGGGCGCGAGCCACGGCGTCGCGAAAGACCTCGCTGACCTTCGGCGAGACCGCCGTCGGCAAGCTCGATCCGCACACGATGCGGAGCGCGTCGTCGAACGCCCGCCCGGCTATGGCGAACTCACCGGCCTGGCCGGCGGCCACGCCTGCCCACAGCAGCGCCTCCGCCTTGGCCTCGTTGGTGGCAGCACCGTCGGCCGCTTCGCGAAACAACACCGCCGCTTCCCGCAGGGCGACGGCCCGGTAGGCAGCGTGGCCGCGGGCCAACAAGGACGGACCGTCATCGGCCAAGGTCGCCGACGACAACAAGACGGTCAGGCAACACAGCAGCCAACGCACCGCTCCAGGATGGCACATGGACGGCGTGAGTGTCGCGGGTCAGGACACACCCTTGTCGACACGAAGGCGCACTCAGCTGCCGTGCTCAGGGCATCGCTTCGCGCAGCGTGGAATTCTTGCCTGCGACGATGGTGACCTCACGGTCCACCGTGCCGCTGGGTCCCTGCAACCGAACCTGATGTCGGCTTGCGTCGAGTTTGAGGCCCTCAATGGGAGTGACTCCAACCCGCTTGCCGTCCACGAAGACCTCGGCCCACGGGACCGCCAACACCGTCAGCCGGCCCGTGCGCGCGGCACGAGGGCGTGGGGAGTCCGCCAACGTCGGGGTCGGTGTCGTCGACGCCTCTGTCGGTGCGGCCCTGACGCGGTCCCCCGGCGTGATGGCCAGCGGCGCTGTCGGCGGCGCTGTCGGCGGCGCTGATTGACGTGTCTCCTGGGTGGGTACAGGTGCCCCGTGTGGCTCGAGCGGGGGGGAGTCCCGCCATCGCGGGATGCTGGGCCCGACGGTGATCCCGCCGATGGCGCCGATGATCACGCCGATGATCACGCCGATGATCATGCCGATGCTTTGGCTCCTCCAGGCTGGCAGCCGGGGCGGCGCGCGAGACGCGAGAGCGACGGTCGGCGGGGGCGACGGCATCGGGGCTGCTGGCCTCGACCGATGAACGGTCACGGTCGGAAGCACGGACGGCGACGGTGGCGAGGACGGCGCCGATACCAATGAGACACGCGACGCGGTGCCGGTGTGCTCGTCGAGTTCCACCACCTCGTCATCGAGCAGGGAACTCACCAACGACCACCAGCCGGGCCCGCTGGAGGTCTGGGTGTCAACCGCGGCACTTGGTCGTGGTCGAAGTCGCACCACGGTCGCTTCGAGGCTGTCGTCGTCGACGTTGGCCGAACGAGGGGCCGCCGCGGGCCCCGGCAGGGCCGGGCGAGGCTGGCCGAGCGAGGTGCTGGCATCGTGCGTGGCGATGAGACCGAGCCAGCGAGGCAGTGCGTCGTTGTCGCCATGGTGCCTATCGACCAGGGCGGCGACCAGCGCGGCATTGGCGGGGCGGTCTTCGATATTGCTGGCCATCAACCAGAGGATGAGCGCTTCGACGGGCTTGGCCTCAGCGACCAGTGTGGTCGGCAGGGGACAGGCCTGGCTGACGATGGCATCCATCAACAGGATGTCGTTTGCCGCCGTGAAGGGGCGTCTGCCGCACACGATTTCAAAGAAGCAGACACCAAGGGCGTAGAGGTCGGTGCGAGCGTCGACAGGCTTGAGCAGAAGCTGCTCGGGGGCCAGGTACGGCAGCTTGCCCTTGAGAGCGCCCACCGTGGTCAGCGACGGCGATGCCTGCCCCTTGACGATGCCAAAATCCAGCAGTTTGACCGTGCCACTGCGGGTCACCATCAGGTTGTCGAGGCTGACGTCACGATGCATCAGCCCCAGCGGTGTCCCCTGGTCGTCGACAGCGGTATGCACGGCGGCGAGGGCGCTGGCGGCGCCGGCGATGATGCCGCGGCAGACGTCCACGGGCAGGCGCCCATGGCGCGACAGCAGGTGTCGAATCGTCGGGCCGTCAATGAGCTCCAGCAGGAGCCACGGCTCATCGTCGATGTCGATGAAGTCGATGAAGTCGACGATGTTTGGGTGATTGAGTCGGGCGAGGACCTCGGCCTCACGGGTGAACATCTCGGCAAAACGCGGGCGCACCACCAGGTCCGGACGGATGCGTTTGGCGACCACCCGTCGACGGAAACCGTGCGCACCGTGGACCTCGGCGACAAAGATTTCAGCCATGCCGCCCTGGCCAAGGCGACTCAGCAACGTCAGCCGACCAAGGGTGTACGGCAGGGGCCGCAGCTCACCGCCAACAAAGATGCGCTCCACAGGGGAAGGCTAGCACCTCGACGTCGAAACGAGCTTCGCTCGTTGTGTCATCTTGCCAACGCGCCCAACGCCACCTGTCATCCCACCACGGTCGGCGGCGACGACGGTGGAGCAGGTGGCATCGGCAGCAAATGTTCTTCGAGGAGCTCCAGGGCCTCCGTCAGGGTTTCCTGCAGCAGGTGGGCCGAGCTTGCTTCGTCGGCGTCGAGGGAACGGGTCTTTGGGTGATAGCGCCGAGCAAGGTCCCGGTAGCGGGCGCGCACCTCGTCCAGCGAAGGGGTGCCAGACATCTCCAAGGCGCGCAGGGCAGCATCGACGTCGGTCACCATGGGCGCGCGGGGGGCGGACCCTCCTGGAGGGGCAGCCGGGCCTGGCTGTTCGGCGGGACCGTTGTCGCGGTTGGCCCCGGGCCGCAGGCGAGCCGACAGCTCCGCCCGAACAATTTTGCCGATGCGGTCAACAAGACTCATGGAGGGTCCATAGCAACACCATTGGCGCCGCCCAAGCGCTCGACGGAAGCCGTACGGTTGCTATCGTGACCCCGATGCCCATTCGCTTCACCCTTTTGTGTGTGCTGTCCCTGCTTGCGCTGTCGACGGCGTGTTCGACCGTCGTCAGACCAACACGGCCCGGCAGCGCAATCCTGCAGGAAGGAACGCCGTTGGCGGGTGTCCGCTTTGACGGCGAGGAGACCCAGCTGCGTGAGCCGGGGATGCCGGTGTCGCCGTCGCGGAGTTGGCAGCGCGAGGTTGCCAACTACACCGCGAGTTCGCTGAACGAGGCCCTCGGTACCGACGAGGCGGCCCCTGTGGCGCGCACGATCATCACCTTCGACCTCGCGAGTCCTTCGGCGCTCCAAATTGGCATCTGGAAGGAGATCACCATCGGTCTGACGTCGACGCTGCCTGATGGCACGGTGGTCAAAAGCGCCCCGGTCGTTGGCCATATCGACGACACCGTGGAATACGGCGTCGTGACCGCCATGGGCGTGGGCGGCACCATCCTCGACGTGACGGCCGGGATTTCGTCGATATTCTTCATTTTCCAGCCGAGCTTCGTCACTGGCGCCGTCTTCGTCGGTGCGCTGTTGGGAGGGCTGGCCCTCAACGTCGGTCAATCGAGCGCCCAGTACCTCGTCGCCGTCAGCGAAGAGGGGCGGTGGAGTGACCTTTATGCCGACGCCATCCGTGCCCACGCCAGGGATATCCGGGCCCAAAACGGACGAGGCCCTCCGGTGCGATCGCCAGCGACCTCGCCGACAAGCTCGCCACCACCGGGGGTGTTGGCGCCAGCCGACGCTGGACCCGCCGTCGTCGAC
>CAJBHN010000669.1 GCA_903952805.1 uncultured Myxococcales bacterium
AAGGTCAGCAGCAGCGGCGTCTCGCGCACCAGGGTCTCGGTGTCGTCGGCGGACAAGCCCCGGGCCCGCAGCAGTTGAAATGCCGCGTCGAAATTCTGGCTGCCACCGTCGCCGCCGCTGCCGGTGCGCTGGCGTCGACGACGAATGCGCTCATGTTCCTCCGCGAGGTTCACCAGGTTGAAGTAATGACCAAAGGCCCGGGTCAGCACTTCGAGTTCCGACGACGACAACGCCGCCAATTGGATGGCCACGTCGGCGGTGTCTGCTCCCGTACGGCGGCGCTCCACCAGCGTTTGGCGCAGACCCTCCACCAGGGCATAGGCCTGCTCGCCCGCCTGCTCGCGCAGCACGGTGCCCAACAGGGCCCCCAGATCTTTGACGTCGTCAGAGAGGGTGCGCTCGTGGGGGTGATGGCCAGGCGGATGGGGCTCGCTCATGCCCGTCGATACCACGTCGATGGTGTCGCCGTCGTCGCGCCGTGTTCTCGCCGTGGTCAGCGGCGGCGGCGCAGTCCGACGCTGATGTCGCTCTTGTTGCTCGGCAACTGCGCGATCTCGAGGTCGAAGCCCGGGAACATGCGGCGAATGATGGCCGCCCAATGCGGAATCTCGTCGAGGCTGACGCGGGCCCCCAGCTTCAACGTCAACACCGCCGAACGCAGCGTCGGCAGCAGCCGCTCAGCGATGGGCGCCAGCGCCGCCAACGCCGAGCGGGGCGGTTGGTTCAGGTCGAGGAACAAAAACGTCGCCGGCGGCAGCCAACGCAGGTCGATCTTCTCGACGGCAATGCACAGCTGTTTGACCAGTGGGTGCTTGGCGAGTTCGGCCTCCAACGGGTTGGTGTCGATGGTCATGACCCGCACCCCCCGCTGCACCAACGCCCAGGCCACGCCGCCGGGGGCCGCGCCGACGTCGACGGCGATGTCGTCTATGCCCAATGACAAGCCGAAGCAGGCGACGGCGTCTTGCAGGTTGCGAAAGCCCCGCGACGGCGAGGCCGCCGGTACGTCAAAGCTCGGCATGCCGCCGGGGCAGCTGAGCAGACCGCTGATGGCCTTGATGACGATGAAGCGGCCGTCGTCGCCGCTGCCGTCGACGCAGATGACCTCGACCACGGGGGCGTCGACGTCGGCCGGCGGCGATTGGTAGCGCTCGTCGATGAGCTCCTGCACGACCATGGCCTCGGCGTCGACGAGGTCGCGGGGGTCGTCGTCGAGCAAACCCTCGCGGGTCAGCGCGAAGACCCGGGCACCGACCGACGACGCGAGCTCGACGGCGCGGTCGATGGCGGCGGACTCGGACTCAAAGGGACCAGCGGCCAGCCCGAGTCGACGGGAAAAGATGGTCGAGAGCTGACGCACGTCGCTGCTGCTCAGCTGCTGGTCGGCCTTGAACGAGACCAGACCCGGCCGACGAAACGCCATGCGCAGGCCAAAGCCCCCCAGCTCGGTGATGACGGCGGTCTCAAAGCCGGGCCGACACAGCGACACCACGAACGACGACGGACCGGTGGACTTCGCCACCGACTTCGCCGCCGGGGCCGCCGCCGGGGCCGACAGCGGGGCCGCAGTGGCCGGGAGAGCAGGACGGGCGGGTGGTCGACGTTCATTCATGACGTCGACGGTGTGGCACGCGCAGCTGGATCCGAGAAGGCGGCGTCTGCAGGGCCGTCAGCGCGACCGTCCACGCGACCGTCCACGCGACCGTCCACGCGACCGTCAGCGCCCGGCCATGGCGGCGACATGCGCCGTCAGGACATCCCTCGTCGAGGTCCACTGCAGACCGGGGTAGCGGTCGTTGTCGAGGGAGGCGGGCAGGGCAAGGCCGCTGAACATGTTGCGCATGTACTGCATGCCCTGCCAGGGCGGATACAGGTCTGTCGACGTCGGCGTCAGCGCGCGGGTCACGGCGATGACGGCGCTGAACAGCCCCAGCCCACAGGGGCGCAGCACGCGAAACGGCGTGCCCGTCACGTCGCTCATGATGCGCGCGAGGTCCCGGGCGCTGACGCGGTCGCCGGCGATGCGCAGCGAGCGGGGCGCGCTGTCGTCGAGGGCCACCCGTGCCGTATAGGCCGCCACGTCGTCGATGGTGGTGAAGTCCATCTTTTGGTCGGCGTCGCCCCAACACAGGGTGCGCCGCGGGCCATACAGGATGAACGGCGCCTGCCCCGTCAACATGTCGGTAAACGCGCCGTTGTAGATCGACGTCGCAGCGACAGGCGCCCGCTCCAATTGCTCGTGGAATTCACGGCGCAGGTCGAGATTGCGGTTGCTCCCCGCCGGCAACGCCGTGAAGTCGATCGAATAGTCCGACGGGATGAAGCGGGGCACGCCGGCGGCGACGGCGGCGTCCAACACGCGGACCTGGGCATCGACGACGACGTCGCGCAGCCCCGCCAGGGCCGACACCACGCACGAAGCGCCGGCACAGGCGCGGGTCAACGCGTCGGCGTCGGCGCTGTCGACCTCGACGACGGTGACCCCCGGGCCGTCGAGGGCGGCGCGTTGGGCGGCGCTCTTGCCCGGGCGGACCAGGGCCCGCACCGTGGCGGACTGCTGCCCCAATGCCCGCGCGATCCGCGCGCCAAGATCGCCAGAGGCGCCCGCCAGAACGATGGTCGATGTCATGGCGGCGGGTATACCCGCCCGCCGCGCCGACGCCATGACGTGGTGAGGTCGTGAGGTCGTGAGGTCGTGAGGTCATCACGTCATCACGTATCGCGTCATGGCGGCGGCTCGTGCTCAGGTCGTCATGCGGTCGAGGGCCAACAAACCGACGCCACACACCGCCACCACCGCGCCCAGCACCGCCCGGCCGGTGACGACGTCGCCACGCATCCGGGCAATCAGCAGCGTAAACACCGGCGTCGTCGCTGCCAACGTCGTGGCGATGCCCACCGGCAAGCGCTGCGTGCCCACGCTGCCCAGCCAGATGCCAAACGCCGTGCCCACCAACGCCGCCACGACGACGAGCCGGCCCAGCTGGCCCCGCACCAGCGGCATGATCCCCGCAGCACCACCGCCCCACAACCCCGCCATCACCGCCATGATCGGCACCGCGACCAGCAAGCGCAGCACGGCGACATGGACGGCCACGGCGTCGTCAAGCACCTGCTTCAACAGCACGTTGGAGGCCGCCTGGGTCAGCACATAGACCGTGGCCAACACCACACCCGTGACCCCGACGGCGCTGGACTCCGCAGCCGAGCGGGTCGTTGCCGCCGGTTGGCGCACGGCGACGACGATGCCCGTCAAGGTCAACACGCCACCCAGCAACGCCAATACGCCCAGCGACTCGCCAAGCACGATGAACGCCAGCAACGCCGTCGACGACGGCACCAACGGAATCAACAACACGCCCCGCTGCACGCCCAGGCGCTTGATGCTCGCCAGGTAGGCGGTGTCGGCGGCCACCAGCCCCAAGACGCTGGTCAGCACGAGAGCGCCCCCGTGCCCCGCCGCCGTCGGCAGGCCGTAGCCAAATACGAACGTCGCCGCCAACAACACCGGCGTCGCGATGATGCTCTTGACGAGGCTCAAGCTCAGGGCGCTGGCGCTGGTGCGCGTGAGGGCGGCGGCAAAGATGAGGCTGGCGATGGCCCAGGTGGCGGCGCACGTCAGCGAGGCCAATGTGCCCACGAGCGCGTCTGCCATGTGTTCGCGAACCTCCAACACCCCGAGGATGCCGCCCGACGGTGCGCAGGTCGCACAGGCTCTGTCTACGCCGCTGCCTGCGGCGCACCGACCCGCCGTCAGCGGTCAGGCCCACCCATCGACTCCCACCGCGCCGATATATGGGTCAAGGTGGGTCAAAGTGTGTTGAAGTGAGTTTCAGTAGGTTCAGGTAGCATATGAGAGGGCCGGGTGAGGCGGCCCATCCGACAACAGGCCGATGGCCGAGCGGGCCTCCACTGCCGACAACCCCCCATGCCAACCATCACCGGTCTGTCTCCCCGCGACGCCCAAAAGCGCCTCCTCGACCTGGCCCGGGGCCCCACCGGGCCAGGCAGGGAGCAGCAGATCGTCGACACGCTGGCGGCCTTGTCGCCGGTGGACCGGGGCGAGTGCCTGCGCCTCATCAACGGCCGAAACGCCCACCACGACGTCGACCACCTCGTCCTCGACGACATCGACGACGCCACCATGCGTCAGGCCGCCCTGCGCTTGATCGACCAGGCCCGGCCCCACATGGCGTCGCCCGGCCGGGTCGTGGTCTCTGACATCGACGACACCGTCAAACCGGGCAAAGACCCCAACGCCAGCGGCGCCGTCTACCCCGGCGCCCGCGCCTTCTTCGCCGCCCTCGACGCCGGCATCGACGGCACCGACGCCCTCGGCGACGTCCACTTCGTCACCGCCCGCGACGGCGTCGTCGTGCGCGCCGGCCATGCCCTCGGCCAGACCGGCATCGACGTCGGCTCGGTCAGCTACGGCAACACCTTCGCCTTCATGCTGGCGGGCCTTGGGGTCCACAAAGGCATCGAGAACGAGAAGGTCAAAGACATCATCAACCTCGCCGGTCGCAATCCCGGCCGCCAGCTGGTGCTGCTGGGCGACACCGTCCAGGCCGACGCCTCGGTGTTTCGCCGGGTGCTTCAAGAGATTCCCGACCAGGTCGAGGTGGTGCTGCTGCACGTCGTGCAGGGCTTCGCTGCCCCCGCCGACCTCAAGACCCATCCCAAGGTCGTGCTCTTCACCGACTACCAGGACGCCGCCCACCAGATGTTCGCCCGCGGCGCCATCTCGGCCGCGCAGCGCGACGCCGTCCTCGCCGACATGACGGCCTGATCGCGGACCGTCACCACCAGCGACCACCCGGGCCGTCAGGGTGGGGAGGCGACCGCCAGCGACGACGGCGACGACGACGGCGCTGACGGCGGCGTCAGCCCTGCCACCGCGTGGCACGCGCGACACGAACGGGCCAGCTCCCGGGCAGGGGCTGCCTCGGGAGGCATGCGACGAAGGGCCAGGCGGGCGTCGGCGACGGCGCTGCGAAACGCCGGCAGCTCGGTGCCCAAGATGGGGTGTTTGCTGGCGGCGGGGCTGTGCTGCAGCGCGTTGGCCCTGGCTTCGATGCTGTCCAGCAGTCGCAGCGCCCGGAGCTGGTCGACGTCACGCAGCGCCGGCACCGCCAGCGCGTCTTCGAGGGAGCCAAGGTCCAGCGCCAACGCCCGCATGGCCTGGCTGACCGGGCCGGGCGGCGGAGTCGCCACCGGGGTGCAGCCGACGACCGCCCCCGACAGGGCAGCGGCCACCATGACGGTGATGGCGTTCCTGGCGACGCCGTTGACGACGACGGCGCTCATGAGCGCTGGCCCAGCCTGGCCTCGGCGGCGGCGATGCGCTGCTTGGTCTTGAGGAATGAGTCGGGGTTCAAGCTGATGGAGTCGATGCCCCATTCCACGAGGAGGGCGGCGAATTCTTCGTGGTCGCTGGGCGCCTGGCCGCAGATGCCGACGGTGCAGCCCACGGCGTGGGAGCGGCCGATGACGTCCTTGATGACGGCCATGACGGCGGGGTTTCGCTCGTCAAACAGCGACGACAGCAGCTCCGAGTCGCGGTCGACGCCGAGGATGAGCTGGGTGAGGTCGTTGGAGCCAATCGAGAAGCCGTCGAAGCGTTTGGCGAAGTCTTCGGCGAGAATCACGTTGGCGGGGATCTCGCACATCACATAGACGCGCAGCCCGTCCTGGCCGCGGATGAGGCCAGCGCCCGCCATGATCGCCAACACCCGATCGGCCTCGTCGGTGGTGCGACAAAAGGGGATCATGACGGTGATGTTTTTGAGGCCCATCTCTTCGCGCACTTTGCGGATGGCCTGACACTCAAGCAGGAAGCCTTCACGGTAGCGCTCGCTGTAGTAGCGGGAGGCGCCGCGAAACCCGATCATCGGGTTTTCCTCGGGGAGCTCGAAGTCCCGGCCTCCCAACAAGCCCGCGTACTCGTTGCTCTTGAAGTCGCTCATGCGCACCACGACGGGGCGAGGGTATTGGGCCGCGGCGATCATGGCGACGCCGCGGGCCAGCTTGTCGACGAAGAAGTCGGTGCGCTTGTCGTAGCCGCGGGTCAGCTCGTCAATCTTGGCCCTCGTGACCGGGTCACGCACCTGGTCGAAGTGCACCAGCGCCATCGGATGCACCTGCACATCGTCGGTGATGATGAATTCGATGCGCGCCAGGCCGACGCCGTCGGTGGGCAGGCGCCAATGGGAAAACGCCGACGAGGGGTCGGCGAGGTTGATCATGACCTTGGTCCGGGTGGGCGCGATGGTGTCGAGCGCGGTCTCTTCGGCGTGATGCGGGACGAGGCCAGCGTAGACGAGGCCATCTTCGCCGCCGGCGCAGGACATGGTGATGACCTCGCCGTCATTGATGCGGCTGGTGGCGTGGTCGGCGCCGACGATGGCGGGGATGCCCAGCTCGCGGCTGACGATGGCGGCATGACAGGTGCGGCCGCCGTGCTCGGTGATGATGCCCTTCGCCAGGCGCATGGCCGGCATCCAGTCGGGGTCGGTGGACTCCGCCACCAAGATGGAGCCCGGGCGAAAGCTCTCGAGGTCGGCGACGCTGCGAATGACGCAGGCGGGGGCCGAGGCCATCGCCGAGCCCACGCTGCGGCCGCGGCAGAGCTCGGTCCCGGTGCCATCGAGGTGCCACTGCACCAACACGAGGGATTTGCGCGACTCGACGGTCTCTGGTCTCGCTTGCACGATGTAGAGGTGGCCGTCGACGCCGTCTTTGGCCCACTCGATGTCCATCGGCATGTGATGGCCCTGGCGGGCCGAGATTTCGTTTTCGATCTGCACAGCCCACCGCCCCAGCTGCAGGGCGTCGTCCTCGCTCAGGCACAGGCGCCGGCGCTTGTCTTCGGGCGTGTCGACGTTCTTGGTGGTGGTACCGCCGCCGTGGGCCAGCACCATGGTGTGCTCCTTGGTGCCCACGCGGGTGCGCAACAGGGGGCGGAGTTGCGGATCGGCCAGCAGCGGTTTGAACAGCAAGATCTCGTCGGGGTTCACCAGACCCTTGACGATATTTTCGCCCAGACCCCACGAGCCGGTGATGAGCACGACGTCGGGAAAGCCCGTCTCGGTATCGATGGTGAAGATGACGCCGGCGCTGGCGAGGTCGGAGCGCACCAGCTTCTGGACCCCGACCGACAAGGCGACCTTCAGGTGGTCGAAGCCGTTTTGGTCGCGATAGGCGATGGCCCGATCGGTGAACAACGACGCCACGCACAAGCGCCAGCTCGCCACGACGTTGTCAGCCCCGGTGACGTTCAAGGAGCTCTCTTGTTGACCGGCGAAGCTCGCCTCGGGGAGGTCTTCGGCGGTGGCGCTGGAGCGGACCGCGACCGAGACATCGTCAGCGCCACATCGACGACACAAGTCGGCATAGCTGTTGGTGATGGCGGCGCGGATATCGTCGGGGACGGCGGCGTTGCCCATCAGCCGACGAATCTGCCCGCCCGCCTCGTGCAAGCTCAGGGTGCCTTGCTGCCACGCCGTCAGGCGTTCGCTGATGGGCGTCATCAGGCCATTGACCTTCAAGAAGCGCCAATAGGCCGTCGCCGTCACCGCAAAGCCGGGCGGCACCCGCACGCCGGCTGGCATGAGCGTGCGCGTCATCTGGGCCAACGACGCATTTTTGCCCCCCACCCGGGCGATGGCCGTGGCCCGCTGGTCCTCGAACCACAAGACCAGCTCCGTTGCGTCGCTGGACGTGGCGATGGTGGCGGTGGCGGCGGTGGTGGCGGTGATGCCGGCGGTGGCGGTGCTCATGCTCGGTGCCCCTTGGAGTGGGTGAATCGGTCCGGTGTCACCTCCCTCAAGCGAACGGCGTGCCAGACCTCGCCGACCGCGGTGTCCTCGTCATCAGCGCCGTGGTCGACGACAGAACGATGCGCAATGGTGTGCAAAGCCACCACCCGGTGATGCGATGACACAGCCATCGCCGGCTGCGCTGCAGGTTCTCCCAGGCATCGCTCGTGATCATGGCCACGATCCGCAGCAGGCCTGCGGGTCAGCGCGAACACCCACGGTTGAAATGACCCACTGCTCGAGTGCTTGACGTCGACGAGACTTCGCCGTCGAATGACGCGCATGGATTCCGTCGACGCCTACGCTCCCCGAGATGTTGCTGAACGCGTGGTGCGCCTGGGCGTGACCAAGGCCCGCGGCGCCACCGTCACGCTGTTGGTGTTGTCGGTGCTCGCTGGTGCCTTCATCGCGCTGGGCGCCATGCTGTTCGCGGTGGTGGTGACGGGGTCGACGCTGGGCTTTGGCCCCACCCGCGTGCTGGGCGGGGTCGCCTTCAGCCTCGGCCTGGTGCTCGTGGTCATCGCTGGCGCCGAGCTGTTCACGGGCAACACGCTGGTGGTGATGGCGTGGGCATCGCGCTTGATCACGCTGCGCGAACTGTTGCGCTCGTGGGCCATCGTCTACGTCGGCAACCTGCTCGGCGCGGTGGCGACGGCGACGGCGTGCTTTGTCGGTGGCGTCCACACCATGGCCGGCGGCGCCGTCGCCGACACGCTGCTGGGCATCGCCCATCACAAGGCCTCGCTCGAGCTCGTGCCGATGCTGGTGCTGGCCATCTTGTGCAACGCGCTGGTGTGCCTGGCGGTGTGGCTGACGCAGGCAGGCCATACGGTCGTCGACAAAGTCATCGGGGTCGTCTTCCCCATCGCTGCGTTTGTCGCGCTGGGCTTTGAGCATTCGATCGCCAATATGTTCTTTCTGCCCTACGGCATCGCCCTCGACGGCGACCCGAGCCTCGTGGTCGGTGCGCTCACCAACCTGGTGGTCGTCACCGTCGGCAACGTCGTGGGCGGCGCTGGCCTCGTCGCCGGCGTCTACTGGCTTGCCTATCTCCGCCCCCATCACGCCGCCGCCAGCGCCGCGCCCGCCACAGCAGCCATCCCCGGAGCACAGCCATGAGTGACACCCTCGTGCAACTCGCCCGTCGCAAGGCCCTGGTGCGCGACGACGGCGCCACCGCCATCGACGACCTCAAAGACGGCCGCAGCATCGACGACACCGCGCGACGCCGCGGACTCCCCGCCGTGGCGGTGCGCGGCCTGCAGACCTTCTACGACACCCTCGGCGTCCACGACGGCGGCCGATCCCGCCCCTGCGTGGGCACGGCCTGCGCCTTCGCCGGTGGTCGAAGGCCCGGCAGCGCTGCCCACATCAGCGACATCGCCCCACCCGCGCCCACGTCGGGCCACATGTCCCTCCATGTCGTGCGCTGTGTGGGGCGCTGCTACGAGGCTCCCAGTGCCCTCGCGGTCGACGCCGACAGCCAACCGGGCCGCCCGGTGCCCCGGCGCTCGCTGGCGCAGCCGTCGATGGTCTTGCGCCATCTGCTGGGCCCACGACCATCGCTGCGCGAGCTGTATGCCGTGCCCGAGGCCGACACCATCCTCGACATCCTCGACGCCGTCGACCTGCGGGGCCGCGGCGGCGCCGCCTTTCGCACGGCCGATAAATGGCGGGCCGCGCGGGCCGCCCATGGCCGTCCCCTCCACGATGCCCACCAGGCCGCCAAATACGTCGTGGCCAACGGCGACGAAGGTGACCCGGGCTCCTTTGTTGACCGCCTGCTGTTGGAGGAAGACCCCCACGCCGTCCTCGCCGGCCTGCAGGCCTGCGCCGTCGCCATCGGTGCCACCCACGCCATCGTCTACGTGCGCGCGGAATATCCGTGGGCGGCCACCAGGGTGCGCACCGCCATCGCCGAGGCCCAGGCCGCCGGCGTCGTCGTCGCTGGGCTGCACCTGGCGGTCCACGTCGGCGCCGGCTCCTACGTCTGCGGCGAGGAGACCGCGCTGCTGCGCGCCATCGAGGGGCGCCGCGCCGAGCCCTCGCCCAAGCCCCCCTACCCGACCGAGCAGGGCCTCTTTGGCCGCCCCACCGTCGTGCAGAACGTCGAGACCCTCGCCATCATCCCTGAATTGCTTCGCACCCAACGCCGCTCGTCGACCAAGGCCTTCAGCCTCTCGGGCTGTGTCAACGAGCCGGGTGCCGTCGAGGCCGAACTCGGCATCACGCTGCAGCAGCTCATCGACGACGGCGCCGGCGGCGTGCGCAGCGGTCGCACGGCCCGGATGGCGCTCATCGGTGGACCGATGGGCCGGGTGTTGCCGGCGTCGGCCTTCGACACGCCGCTGCACTACGACACCTTCCCCGGCCTCGGCCATGGCGGCATCGTCGTCCTCGACGACAGCGTGCAGGCCTGCGACCTCGCCGCCCACCTGTTTGCCTTTGCGGCCGCGGAGTCTTGCGGCGCCTGCACTCCGTGTCGGGTGGGCACCTCGCTGCTGGCCACCCGCACCGACGTGAGCGGCCTGGTGCGGCTGCTGGACACCCTCGAGATGGGCAGCTTGTGCGGCTTCGGCCAGGGCGTGCCCCGCCCCATCCGCGACCTGCTGCACCACTTTCCCGACGAACTCTGGGCTGCTCCCGCCCGAGGTGGCCAATGACCCACGCCCCGCCCACCCACCCACACACCACCACCGTCGACGGCGCCGCCACGACGACGACGACCACGACAACGACGGGCTCCGGCGTCACCGTGTTGGACGCGTGTCGCGCCGCCGCCGCCCACGTGCCCACCCTGTGCCACGACGACAGGCTCGCCCCCGGTGGCCACTGCCGCGCCTGTCTCGTCGAGGTCGACGGCCACCATGTCCCCGCCTGCACCACCCCGTTGCGCGACGGCAGCGTCATCCGCACCCACACGCCGGCGCTCGAGGCCTACCGTCGCGACCTCGGCGAACTCATGCTCGCCGAGGCCAGTCCCCGCGGCCGCGCCGCCGAGCTGTGCCACGCCGTCGGCGCCACCGGCGAGCGCTACGGCCGCGCCAACGCCAACGACGCCAGCACCACCGTCGACAGCAGCCATCCCCAGCTGCGCCTCGACCTGTCGGCCTGCATCAAGTGCCGGCTGTGTCAGGGGGTGTGTGACGACGTGCAAGGGCAATTGGTCTACGGCTTCGTCGGCCGGGGCGCAGCCACGCAGCTGGCCTGGTCGGGCACCGCACCGGGCACTTCCGGCAGCGCGTTTGTCGACGCCGCCTGCGTCGGCTGCGGCGCCTGCGCCAGCGTCTGCCCCGCCGACGCCATCAGCGACGTCGACCGCCACCGCGCGGCGCGCACCCCGCCCACCCGGATGGTGCAGACCACCTGCGGCTATTGCGGCGTCGGCTGCCAGCTCGACGTCCACGCCACTGCCGACGACGTCATCCGCATCGACGGCACCCGCGACGCCGTCGTCAACCACGGCCATCTGTGCGTCAAGGGTCGCTATGCGCACGGCTTCGTGCGCCACCCCGAGAGGCTGACCGAGCCCTTGATCCGCAACGCTGAAGGCGTGCTGGTGCCGACGTCCTGGGAACACGCGCTGTCGTTGGTGGCGGCGAAGTTCACCCAGCACCGGGGCCACGTCGGCGCGTTGTCGTCGAGCCGCTGCACCAACGAAGAAAACTACCTGCTGCAAAAATGGATGCGGGCCGGCATGGGCACCAACAACATCGACTGCTGCGCCCGCGTGTGCCACGCCCCGACGGCAGCGGGCATGAAGCGGGTCTTTGGGACCGGTGCGGCCACCAACTCGCTGACAGACATTGCCCTCGCCGACGTGCTGCTCGTCGCCGGCGCCAACGCCACCGCCGCCCACCCCGTCACCGGCGCTCGCATCCGCCAGGCCACCGCCCGCGGCGCCGCCCTCATCGTCATCGATCCGCGCCGCACCGAGTTGGCCGCCATCGCCGACGTCCACCTGCAGCTCATCCCCGGCACCAACACGGTGCTGCTCAACAGTCTGGCGGCGGCGTTGTTCGACGAGGGCCTGGTCGACCGACATTTCCTGGCGCTGCGGGCCAGCGGCGTCGACGAGCTCGAGGCCTTCGTTCGCGACTTTGCGCCCGAGGCGACCGCTGCGCAGACCGGCGTCAACGCCACCCTGGTGCGCCGCGCCGCTCGCCTGTGGGGCACGGCACGACGACCGATGTCCATCCACGGCCTCGGCATGACCGAGCACTATCAGGGCAGCGAAGGCGTGATGCTGTTGTGCAACCTCGCCGTGCTGGTGGGCGCCATCGGTCGTGACGGCGTCGGCATCAACCCGCTGCGCGGTCAGAACAATGTGCAGGGCGCCGCCGACATGGGCTGCCAACCCGATTCGTTGACGGGCTATGTCGGCCTCCACGACGGCGCCGAACGCTTCGAACAGGTGTGGCACCGACCGGTGCCGCTGACGGCGGGCCTGACCATGCCCAAGATGTACGAGGCCGCCCGCGATGGTCGGCTCAAGGCCCTGTTCATCCTCGGCGAAGACATCGTGCACACCGACCCCGCCGTTCACGTCGACGCCGCCCTCGCCGCCCTCGACTTCCTCGTCGTGCAGGAGATCTTCCTGTCGGAGACCGCCGCCCGCGCCGACGTCGTGCTGCCGGGAGCGGCCTTCCTCGAGAAGGACGGCACCTTCACCAACGGTGAACGCCGCGTGCAGCGGGTGCGCCAGGTCTTGAACCCGCCCGGTGCGGCCCGCGCCGACTGGCAGATCCTGTTGGAGCTCCTCGAGCGTACCGGGCTACCGCAGACGTTGAGCAGCCCCGCCGAGATCATGGACGAGATCGCGTCGTTGTCGCCGTCGCTGCGGGGCGTGTCGTACGAGCGCTTGAACAACGACGGCCTGCAATGGCCCGTGCCCGACGCCACCCACCCCGGCACGCCCATCTTGCACGTCGACCACTTCGCCACCCCCGCCCACCAGGGCCGCGCGCCGCTGGCGCAGGTGGCGTATCAGCCGTCGCCGTCGTTGACCCGCGTCGACGACGACACCCTGTTGCTGGTCACGGGTCGGGTGTTGGAGCACTACAACTGCGGCACCATGACGAGGCGCACCGCCAACGTCGCCCTCGTCGACCACGACAGCCTCGACATCCACCCCGACGACGCCCGCGTCCGCGCCATCGACGACGGCGCCACCGTGCGCCTGCGCAGCCCGTGGGGCGAGATCTGGGTCAAGGCAAGGCTCTCGACCGACGTGCGCCCGGGCACGCTGTTTTTGTCGTTCCATTTTCCCGAGACCAAGACCGCGACGCTGCTCAGCGACGTGCTCGACCGCTTCGCCGACTGCCCCGAATACAAGCTGACGCCGGTGACGGTCAGCGTCGCTTGATCGCGGGCCGTCGTCAGCGCCTCAGCCAAAAGGGGGTTGAAGGGGTTGACCGACCTCGCGAAGGCCAGCTGCAGGGGCGGGCCTGGCGGGCGATGGCGAGATGCTGTCGCCGGTGGGGGACCGACGCTCGGGTGCCGCGGTCGATGGCCGACGTCGGCGGCTGCGCCGTCGCCGCTCGCGTGCCCGACCATCGCGAGCAGGCAACGTTGGTGACGGATGTTCAGCTGGCCACCCCGAACGGCTGTCCCATGCTTTCTGTCCGTGTGAGCGCGTGCGTTACGGTGCTCGCATGACGCAACTCCCCTCTCCCGGTGCGCTGCTTGGAAGCCGCTACCGCCTGCAGCTCGAGCTCGGCAGCGGTGGCATGGGCACGGTCTATCGCGCCCTCGACGACAGCACCGGGACCGCGGTGGCCATCAAGGTCATCAAGGACGGCGGGACCGATCCCGAACTCGTCGCGCGTTTTCGTCGTGAGAGCGCGCTCATGGCTCTCGACAGTCCGCACATCGTCCGCGTGCTCGACCACGGCGAAGACGCGGGCGTGCTGTTCATCGTCATGGAACTGCTGCGCGGCGAGTCGCTGCGCGAGCGACTTGCGCGCGTCGATGCGGTCCCCGTCAACGAGGCGCTGAGCATCGCCCGCGATGTGGCGCGCGCGCTCGTCGTCGCGCATGCCGCTGACGTCGCCCACCGCGACATCAAGCCGGCCAACGTGATGCTGCTGGGCGACGCACCCTCGCGGGCGGTGCTGCTCGACTTCGGCATTGCGCGCTCGCTGGAACCGGGGGCCACGATGACCTCCACCAGCCTCGTCATCGGCACACCCGGCTACATCGCACCAGAGATAGCCATGGGCGGACGCGCCTACGACGCCCGCGCCGACCTCTACAGCCTGGGCGTCGTCTTGTACGAGATGCTCGTCGGCGCCCCACCCTTTGTCGCCGCCAACGCGCTGGCGCTTGCGGCGCGACAGGCGAGCGAGGACCCCTTGCCGCCACGGTTGCGTGAACCAACGGTTCCCATCGATGTCGACGCTCTCGTCATGCAGCTCGTCACGCGCAACCCGGCGCGACGCCCCGGTCACGCGGCCGCCGTCGTCGACGCACTCGATGCGCTGCTCGCGGGGACAGCCCCCGTCGCGGTGGACGACGAGAGGGGCAGTCACGTCATCGACGCCAGCCCGTACGTCACGATCACGTGGGACCCCATGGTCCGTCTCGCGCGCTTCACGCGCAGCGAGCAGCCGTTCTCCACCGCCGACACTGTCGGTGCCGGCTACTCGGTGGTCCGCGAGGCCTTTCCCGTCGCCGAGCGCGCCGACAAGGGTCTGCTCGTGGATCTGCGCCGGGCGCCGATGCGCGTCGATACACGCTTCACCAAGATCGTCCTGGCCGAGTTGCCTTCCCTGTACGCGGGCTGGTCCAAGGTGGCATCGCTGCTGCGAACCGAGGAGGGCGCCCGTCAACTGGAAGACATTCGGACCCGCGCCGGCATCGTGGGACGCACATTTCTCGACGAGGAAACTGCCCTCGCCTGGCTGCTCGCGACGTGACGCTCGCGACGTGACGCATCGCGACCATGCTGGCGGGCTTGCGTCATCGCCGACGACGCACGGCGCTTCACAGCCCGTCGCGCGCCACACAGCGAAAGCCGAGGTCGGGCCCGGCCCGGTTCGCCCACGAGCTGGTCGAGCCGTCGCTGACGACGTCGACGCTGTCGCGAAAGCGTCCGCCGCGCACGACGACGCCAGACAGGTGCGGCGTCGTGGTCCACTCCCAGATGGCGCCGACCTGCAAGCGCGCCGCGCCCAGCTGATCAAGCGCGCGCTGCCACTGTTCATCGGTCGGCACGACCTTGCCGAAGTGGGCGGCGTAGGCGGCGGCCTCGTGCAGGCTGACGCCACCGACGGCCAGCTCCTCCAGCTCAAGCGGCGGCATGGGGCCACGCCACCACGTCGGCGGCGCGCGATTCGTCTCCGCGCAGAACCTGGCCCAGGCGCGGTGGCTGACCGGTGCGGCGTCGATCCGCCACCGCGCTGACGACGGCGTCGTCTCCTTCTCCTGCTCGGTGAAGCCCCACATGGCCTGACCGTCCTTGCCGAGAAACGGAGCGTCGACCTCTGGTTGTGTGCGTTCCTGCCACGCCGCCGCGAGGGCCGCAGCGGCGGCGCTGTCGACGTCGACCACGACCGAGCGAAGGTACTCGTGCGGTGGCAGCGACGCCCGCAGCGCGCGCGTGTCGAGGACGGCGATGGCCTCGCGGCGCGCCCGCGTCTGCGCCATGGCGTCGGGCACGAGGGCTGCGGCGAAGGCGGCGACCTCCGCATGGGTGGCGCGTTCGGTGCGGTCGGCGGCGTCGTCGATGGCGGCCATGACGGTCGCCCAGTCGGGGTAGCGATCCTCTGGTCTTCGTCGCAGCAGGCGTTCGATGAGCTGGGCAACGGGCGTGGGGACGTCGGGGCGGCGGGCGGCGACGGCCGGGAGGGGGGCTCTGAACATGGCCTGCAGCAGTGTCATCGGGGTTGGCGCCTCGTCCGGCAGCCACGGGTGTTCGCCAACAACGACGGCAAAAAGCAGCAGCCCAAGCATGTGCATCCCATCGCGTGCGTCGATGGGTACGCCCGTCAACCGTTCGGGCGACATGAAAGCCAAGCGTGCCATTGGAATGGGTGAGTAATCGTCAGGGCCACCAAGGTGACGCGATAGCTCAGCCGACGGGTCGACCAGGCTTCGAACCATCCCGTCGTCACCGATGAAGATGTCCCTTGGTTGGACGTGGATCAGCGTGTCTGCGCCACTAACGGCCTCGATCACGGCATACGGCTCGGCGAGGTCGCGGGCGATCCGCAGGCAGATCCCGATCGGCAGCCGCGCGGCGCCCTGCGCTTCGATCGTGCCGGGCAGCGCCCTGCCGAAGCCATGACGAGGAACGAGCTGGAGCAACCGGACGTCGCCGGCGTGTGCCTCGACGAAGCCAACCGGGATGTCCGGGTGTCGCGCATCATTGAGGAGCGCAAGCACACGTGGTGCGCCGCGGCCGGCCAACATGGTGCGGATCTGCAGTCGGTGGCGGAACCAGGTGTGGGCGTCCGCCTCGTCGAGACCATCGAACAGTTCGGGAGTTGCGACGACGCCCTCATGCACGATCACGGGGACCGGACCGCGTTCGTCGTCGTCGACCACCCCGCCGCGCAACAGCTCAAGGTGCTGGCCCGCGACGAGGTCGCCGCCGATCACATCGCCGTAGCGGACCCTGGGGACGACGTGGTCGGTCATGCGCACTGCTCCGGCTGGGAGCGTACCGCGGCGAGCCCATAGCGCCGAATGCTGGGTGCTTGGATGGCTGCCGAGGTCGTGGACGCTGCTCAGCGCCGTGCTCGACCGCGTTGCCGACGGTGCCGCACGCCGCTGACGCCGGTGACGATCAGCGTGGCCCGGTCAGCCAAAGGGGTTGGAACGGTTGACCGACGTCGCCAAGCCCAGCTGCAGACGCAGGGCATCGCGGGCGACCTCGTGGCGCTACCCGGCGCGGCGCCGTGGCCACCCGGCCGCCGTCGTCGACGCACTCGATGCGCTGCTCGCGGGCACAGCCCCCATCGTTGTCAACGACGACAGGGGCACTTCTTGTCGTGCCAGACGACGTCGCCGCCGGGAATCGGCACCATGTCTGCCACAGGCGATGGGATACCGGCGGCGGTCCGTGGGCTGCTCACCGGAAAACCTCGAACCAGACGGCCGCACCGACGGCGAAGGCGACGACGACGGCGATGACCGAAACGACCCACATCGTCTCCTTCGTCTGCTGCTGGGCGGCGTCGGCATTGGCGCGGGCTTTGCCGTTCAGCTCGTTGATCTTTTTCCGCAGGGCCGGGTCGATGATGCCGTGCCGCACGTCGTGGATGAGCTCGCCCCCTTCGAGCCGGGTAGCCACCGTGGCGAAGTACGCCTCGAGGGATGGGGCCACCAATGGTCGCGCCTCGTCGTCGTGCATGAACTCGATGACCTCGCCGCTCTGCTCGTCCACCACCAGCAACTGGCCCGCGTGATCGCCCGCGAACGGAAACCACGACGGGCTCCACCAGGACGGCTCCCAGGCCTCGTCTTTGGCGAGCTTGTCCATCATGGCCTTCTCGCCAGCGGAATCCTCAAACGACATCAGCTGGAAGCTCTCGAAGTGGGGAGCGCCAGGGACCGTGCCGTCGGCGACGCGATGAAACGCCGCCGTGGGCGCCGTGACGTCGGCGCGGCCGGGATTCCACACAGGGCCGACGTGGGTGGCCGCCAGGGCCTGTTCGATTCGTCGGAGGGACGCTTCCATGGCCATGGCTTGGGTTCTCCCATGAAAACCGTCATCGGTCGTGGCTCCCCCGCATGGTCACCCATCGTCTGGTCGCCGGGTTGCGAGTCCGGCGTTTCTCCCCCAGCGGGTGAGGCCAGGAGGGGGCTCCGGCGGGTTTGTCGTCTGGTATGACCACAGTCATACTCGCACCATGAAGACCGCCATCTCGGTTCCCGACCTCGTGTTCAAGGCGGCGGACCGCCTTGCCAAGCGTCGTCGGGTTTCGCGAAGCCAACTGTACACCGAGGCCCTCGTGTCGCTCCTCAAGCGTGAGGACGACGACGAGATCACGGCCCGTCTGGATCTGGTCTACGGCGACGACTCGAGCAGGCTGCCACCTGAACTCCGCACGTTGCCCGCGGCCATCCTCGACAACGATGAATGGTGATGGAGCGCGGTCAAATCTGGTGGGCTGATATTGCCGACTCCGAGGGCTCTGGTCCTTCGATGAGGCGCCCCGTCGTCATCGTTCAGGCCGACCCATTCAATCGAAGCCGCTTGCAGTCAGTCATCGTCGCCATGATGACCACCAACCTGAAGCGCGGCGAGGCCCCGGGCAACTTCACCCTCACCCCCGCGCAGTCCGGCTTGCCGCGAGACTCCGTCGTCAACGTGTCGCAGCTCTTCACCGTCGACAAATCCGTCCTGACCGAACTCGTTGGCTCTCTGCCCGTCAGGCACCTGAAGGCCTTCGATGACGGGCTGAAGCTGGTCCTCGGCCTCTGAGGCCTGCTCAGGGTTGCTTGAGCATGCCCGCCAATTGGGCATCGTATTCCGCCAGGGAAATCGGGCTCAGGCCTCGACAATCCGGACCTTGAACCGCCGCAGCTGGCGCGCAAGGCGAGGGCGCTGCTCGGCGTCATCACCAGCCAGAAGCCAGCAGCCCTGGCGCAGGAACGGCTGCGCTGAGCGCCAGCCCCGACCGGCGCGCACCACACGCAACCGCGCCGGCGCTGGTGCGACACCGGTGTCGTTGGTGTGGGGCCATGATGAGAAGGACCAATACCCATTCGAACCCGGAGCGACCCGCCAAGTGATTGAATATACA
>CAJBHN010000670.1 GCA_903952805.1 uncultured Myxococcales bacterium
CAGGCGCCAATGGCGACGGTGGCTTGGCCAGCGATGGCTTTGTGTACGGACCGCAGATGCCAGCGGCCGGCCCCGACGGCGATCTCTACTTCACCGATAGTTCCCAGCGCATCCGCCGCATCCGCCGCGATGGCGTCGTTGAGGCCTTCGCTGGCATGGGTGCCCTCAGTGGCTTCGCTGCCGAGGGTGCGCACCGCCTCGACATCTCGCTCAACGGCGGCGTGCGCCGTGTGCGCGTGGGGCCCGACGGATCGGTGTATGTCGCGCAGAACCACCAGATCTTGCGCATCGCGCCCGACGGCATCGTGCGCACGGTGGTGGGCGCTCCCGAGTACGTTCAATGTCAGGAGCTCGCGCTCTACGACGACTTCGGCGGCGAGGGCTGCTCACCCGAGGCTCCGGGCTGCATCTGTCCCCCTGAGATCGCGGGTGACGGCGCGCATGCGATCGGCGCGATGATCAGCGTCTACGACTTTGACCTCCTGCCGGACGGCAGCATCGTGTGGATCCAGAGCGAGAAGCCGCGCGTGATGCGCGCCAACAACGACGGCCGCATCTCCACGTACGCCGGCTTCACCGAGCCCACCGAGATGTACACGGACGGCGACGGCAATCCGGTGATCGCCGACGTGCCGGTCGCGGAGTCGTTCTATGGGGAGAGCGACGGCGAGCTGGCGCGCGCGGCCAAGCTGCCGTTTTCCATGGTCACCATCTCGGCCGGCTCCGACGGCAGCGTCTACCTGACCGACTACTACACGGTGCGGCACATCGCGCCGGACGGCAGGGTAAGAATGGTGCTCGACCGCTCCGGCATCATCCCGTTGACAGACGGCGCGCTGTTGGACGACCTGCTCGCCTTCGAAGTGATGGACGCGGCCGCGGGTCCAAACGGCGAGCTCGTCTTGTTGGTGGAAGAGGCTGGCTTCGTCGGCCCTGACCTGCTGCCCGTCACCACCTCGGTATTGCGCGTCACCAACGGCCGCATCAGCCGCGTGGTGAAGGACATCCCGCGCCCCAACGACGGCTATGACCCCACCATCGGCGTGGGTCGCGACGGGGGCATCTACCTCACCAGCCTGCAGCGCATCACGCGATTGAAGGACGGCCAGCTCATCGGATACGGACGCAGCATCGTGCCTGCGCCCGACGGGCGGCACGTGTTCTTCTTCGATCCCGAAGGCAGGCACACCGACACGCTCGACACCGGGAGCGGCGCGACCACGACCTTTCGCTACGACATCGCCGGCCGGTTTGATGCGATCATCGATCCGTCCGGCGCGATCACCACCATTCAGCGCAACGGGTTGGGCACACCAACGTCCATCACGTCCTCTGGCGGACAGATCACGACAGTGGCGATGACCAACGGCAAGCTGACCACGATCACCGCGCCCGACGGCCTCACGACGTCGTTCACCTACTCCGGTGGACTCTTGACCGGCCGCACCGATCCCGGCGGCGCGGCTCACGCGTTCAGCTATGACGGCGCAGGCCGCTTGATCGAAGACAGCGGACCGACCGGCGCCTTCACGACCTTGACGCGCACCCTTGGGCTCCCAGACGGACAAAAGGAGGTCGTCGTCACGACCAGCGACGGCACGTCGCGCATCCATGAACAGAAGCTCAACGGTGGCCTGCTCCGCACCGTCACACTGCGCGATGGCAGCGAGCAGGTGGTCCACACCGACCTCGCTGGCGGCAGCGTCACCATGGCGCCGGACGGGACCACCACCGAGGTCACACTCGCCCCTGATCCGATCGGTGGCATGACCGCTCCGTACCCGGCGCGCGTGGTGATCACCTCGCCGGGGGGCCGCGTGCGCGAAGTCAACCTGCAGGTCACCGCAACCTTCGACCCGCCGAACGATGCGATGTCGCCCGAGACGATCACCACCGTCATCGATGACGATGGTGCGGTCTCCACGATCGAGTACGAGGTCGCCACGCGCACGGAGACCACGACCTCGGCCGAGGGCCGCGTCAGTGTGCGACGCTACGACCCCAACGGCTCTGTGCAGTCAGAGTCAGAGGGACCCGGCCTGGCGGAGGTGACCTACGCGACCGGGAGCGGGCTGTTGCTGGTGAGCTCGAGCGCAAACGATGGAACCCAGACCCGGATGACCGAGCTCGCCTATGACCCGCAGCGGCGCCTGTCGAGTGCGATCGATCCGAGCGGCCGCACCACAAACTACAGCTACGACGGAGTGTCGTCGCGGATGTCGACCATCACCAACCCGGACGGCACTGAGGTTGCGTTCAGTTACGACAGCGCTGGGCGGCTCGGGTCCGTCACGCCGCCAGGCCGACCGGCGCACTTCTTTGTGATGGACGGCGCCGGGCGGCCGATCAGCTACACGCCGCCGGTGGTGGGCGCACCCGAGGCGGTCGTGTTGACGCGTCGACCCACGGGCGCCGTTGAGTCAGTGAACTTCGCTGATGGCTCCGGCATCGACATCAGCTTCGACGGGGCAGGGCGTCCCATTCAGCGCGACTTTGCGCGCGGCGCGGTGGTGATGGACTACGACAGCGCTGGGCGTCTGGCCTCCATTGCCGGTGCCGACGGCGTGGATGTCGCCTTCGACTACGACGGAGCTGCGGCCACACAGTTCACCTGGAGCGGCGACACCACGGGCGTCGTGCAGCTTGACCTCGACGATCGCGGCCGCGCCGTCACGCAACGGGTGAATGGAAGCGCCATCAACACCGTGTGGGACGACGACAACATGGTCGTCGCCGCCGGTCCGATGGTCCTGACGCGCAGCGCGGCAACCGGCCTCGTCACTACTGCGACGGCAGGGGCGATCACCGTCACATCAACGTACGACACGCTCGGCCGGGAGCGAACGCGAATCGCGCGACGCGGCGCGACCACGCTGTTTTCCGAAGCCACGGTTCTCGATGACGCAGATCGTGTTGAGAGCACCACCGTCACCGACTCGTTGGGTACACGATCGCGATTCTACGAGCGCGACGCTGCGCTACGGCTTGTGACGGTGCGCAACGGCGGATCGGCCGGGCCGGTGTTGGCTGCGTACGACTACGACGAGAACGGAAACCGCGACTCGCGCAGCGAAGGTGCCACGACACTCGCAACCTATGACGCGCAGGATCGGCTGGTGTCGTCGGGCACCGCGTCGTTCACGCACAACGCGCGCGGTCAGCTGGTCACGAAGACGGACGGCGCCGACGTCACGAGCTACGACTATGACGAGGAGGGCGCGCTGCTCGGGGTCTCGTTGCCCGACGGTACGCAGGTGACCTACGCGGTGGACGGACTCGGACGCCGTGTCGCGCGCTATGTGGACGGCGCGATGACGCATGGCTGGCTGTACGCGTACGGTCATCGGCCGGTCGCGGAGCTCGACGGCAGCGGCAATGTGGTGGCGCGCTTCGTCTACGGTCGCAGCGCACAGACCCCGGACGTGGTGGTCAAGAACGGTGTGCCGCACGTCGTGGTGGCCGATCACCTCGGCAGCGTGCGACTGGTGGCACGGCTCAGCGACGGTGTCGTCGTTGCCGAGCGCGATTACGGTGCGTGGGGAGAGGTGGTGCGCGACACGAACCCAGGCTTCCTGCCATTTGGCTATGGCGGCGGACACGAGGATACAGCGACCGGGCTCGTGCGCTTCGGCGTGCGGGACTACGACCCGCTCGAGGGCCGCTTCACAACCCGTGACCCAATCCTGTTCATGTCGGGGCAGACATCGCTGTACGCATTCGCGGAGAGCGATCCACTTTCGATCACGGATCCAAGCGGCCTGTCAGGTGCTTGCAAGGCGCTGCGCGACTTCATCGACAAGGTTGGCAACGGCGGGTGGCCCGTTTGGGAGATGGCAAAGAACGGGTACCTGCCGGCCGGACGCGGCGACTCTGCCGCTCTCAACAACGGCATGGGCGGCGCGCCAGCCTTCGAGTCGATCTACGGCCCGGTCGACGTGGATTGGATGATCAACTTCGCGTACGCCGGTGCCAGTGCGTCGGGCGTCGGACTCGGGCTCACTGTGGCGGCGAACGCAGCGCTGTGGCCCGCGATGCAGATGGCTGCGTTCGGGTCGTCGTTTGACTCGTCATTCGGGAGCTCCATGTTGTGGGGCAACCCCGCCGAGCGAAACGCATGGGAAGCCGCCGCCGCATGGACCGATCCGTTCGGACCCAAGCTCCAGGAGATCTTCAAGCCCGCGCTCGATGCGTGCGAGTGCGAGTAACGCTCACCGCGGGAGGAAGCGGCCCACGGTGGCGGCGTACGCCCGGTAGGCGTCGCCGTGCACCCGCAGCAGGTATGGCTCCTCCACGCGGCGCACCAACAGCGAGATGAACACGGCGTACATCGCCAGGCCGGTCAGCGTTGTTGCGTGGGGAGCGAGCAGCGTGAGGCCGATCAGCGCGACTGCGATCGCTGAGTAGATGGGGTTTCGCACAACGCGATAAGGCCCGTGCGCGATCAGCGCTGTGCGCTCGCTCTCGTCCACGCCGATGCGCCACGAGGCGCCCATGGTGAGCTGCGCAAACAGCACCGCTGCGCTGCCCGCGATGGCGAGCACAAACGCGCCGGTGCGGATCGAAAACGGCACCACCGTGAGCGGCGCTGCACGGCTGAGCATCAGCGCGACCAGGCCGCTCAAGTTGACCACCGCTGTGGCCAACAGGCCCATGTTGATCCACCACGTCGACGTGAAGCGCGCAGCCTTGAGCCGCACACCGGTATCGCCGGTGCGCGCCCGCTGCAGCGCCAGCCGAAACACCAACGTCGCGAGCATGAACACCACCGCGACGGGGAGATACAGGCTGTCCACGGCGCGCACCTCCATCCCATCACCCTACGACGCCACCGAGCCCCTGGTTCACATCGAGCAGAGCTGATCCGCTCAGCGGCAATGCGGGCTGGACCGGTCTGCCCACTTCACTCCGCTTCGGCGCGGGACCTGCCGGGCACGCACCTTGCGTTGCTTCGCCGGCAGATGACGTCCATCCAAGAAGACCAGGCAGAGCCGCCGCGCGCGTTGGTCCGGGCGCTGATGGCGCTGTGCGGCGTCGCGGCCGTCGCCGCCATCGGTGGTGGCGCTGCGCTCTTGCTCGCGCCTGGCGACGATCCCGCGTTGTGGGCACTGCTGCAGCACACGCCGTTTGAGACCTTCCTGATCCCTGGCTTGTTGTTGCTGTGCGTGGTGGGTGGCGCGCAGGTCCTCGCGCTCGTGCTGTTGAAGCGCCGCGCCGATGTAATGCTGGACGCGGCCATCTTCGCGGGCGGCGTGCTGACCGTGTGGATCGTGGCCGAAGTCGCCATGTTCCGCTTCGTCAACGGACTGCACATCGCGTGCGGCGGACTGGGCCTTGTCACGCTCGCAGTGGCCACCGTTGGCGCGTGGCGATCGGGCCGGCCGCGACACCGTTGGCTCATCGGCGTCACCGCGGGTGAGGCGCTCGGCTTTCTGGCGCCGACGGCCGCGGGTCTGTGGAGCGCGCGCGCCGGCATGGATGGCGTGGCGCAATGGGCTGCGCTGGTTGCCGCAGGAGCGGTCGAGGGGCTCGTGTTGGGCTCGGCGCAAGGGGCGGTGTTTCCCGGCGCCATCGAAGGGCGGCGCTTTGCCGTCTTCTCCGCGGCGGGGGCTGCGCTCGCCTGGTCGTGCTTCATGGGCATCTCCATGTTGGTGGGCAGCAACGTCCCGGGCGTGATCGTCGGCGCCGGCGCGCTGGTGATGGGTGCTGTCGGGCTGTTCTCCGTCGGCGTGGCGCAGGGCCTCGCGCTGAAAGGAGCAGGCGGACCGAGCGCAACAGCGGTCCGGTGGTTTGTTGGGTGGACCGCCCTCGCGTGGGCCGTCGCGCTGCCGCTGTCGTTCGCTGCATCGCCGTTCGTCGATGAGTCCACGCCGCTGTGGGTCCACGTCGTGCTGTGGGGAATGGGCGGCGTGTGCATGGCCTGGGTGATGGCGCTGGTGACCTGGCAGGGCGCGCGCCGACTCTGAGCCCTGCTGGTCCGTCTGCAGAGTCCGTGGCAGCCTCGGGCGCAGATGCTCTCAAGCAGTTCGACGTCCCGCTGTGGCCGTGATGTGCGGATGATGTGGAGGTGACGTGACCACCGTGCACACCGCGCTCGCCGCGCTCAGGAAGAAGGGCGCGGATGCTCTATGTTGTGAACCGCGATCCAACCGCCGCCCTGTCGGCGTTGCTCGCCGTACAATCTGGCACGATTGTCGCCCTCGCCGTCACCGTGTGGGTCTTGCTGGCGCCGACGGTCGCTCGCCTGGA
>CAJBHN010000671.1 GCA_903952805.1 uncultured Myxococcales bacterium
ACGACTCGACGTCGTTGGGCGCTTTTTTTGGCGGCACCCACCGTCAAAGGCTGCTGAGAGGGCGATAGGCGGGAAGAAACTCGTGCTTCCGGGCGGCGCGTACGTCGTGGGCGGGCAGTTCGAAGGGCCTGGGCTTCATGGCCAGCAGCGCTTCCTCGTCGACGGCGTCGATGAGTTCGCTGGGCAGATAGTGCTCGGCGTAGGTCCGGTAGACCCCCGAGGAGATGAACAGGTCGAACAGCACCGGGTCGAGGTGATTATCCGCCTTCATCGACGCCATGATGTTCATGGTCTCTGACAGGCTCTTGGCTTTCTTGTACGGCCGATCCTGGGCCGTCAGGGCTTCGAAGACGTCGGCGACCGCCATGATGCGGGCGGGCAGGGACATGTCACCGCCATACAGCCCGCGGGGATAGCCGCCTCCATCCATCTTTTCATGGTGGCCTCCGGCGTACTCCGGCACCCGGCGCAGGTGGCGGGGAAAAGGCAGAGCCTCCAGCATCTTGATGGTTTCGACCATGTGCCCGTTGATGACCAGGCGCTCGTCTTGCGTGAGGGTCCCACGGGAAATGCAGAGATTGTCGAGTTCGTCGGCGCTCAGCAGGGGGACGTCGACGCCGGCGATGGTGATGGTGCGGGCGCCGATGGTCTTGATGCGGGCCTGCTGCTCAGGCGGAAGAAATTCGCCGCCGATGTTGACGTGTTCGAGAAAAGCGAAGTCATCGTCGAGGCCGGCGACGACGGCGAGGCAGTCGGCTTCGGCGGCAGCCTTCGATGATGGATCGGCAAGAATGCGACGCAAGCAGGCGAGTTCGGCGTCGCGCTTGAGGATCTCGGTGCGGGCCCGGATGCCGTGGATGCGATCGGCGATCGTCTCGAGTTTGGTGGCCTTGTCCATGACATGCACCGGCGTGACGACCTTGCCGCAGTCATGAAGCCAAGCCGCGATGCGCAGCTCGTACCATTCGTCATCGCTGAGGCAGAAATCCTTGAGAGGACCCTCCACGGTCTCGCAGGCAGCGCGTGCGAGCAGTTCGGTGATGATGGGAACTCGGGTGCAGTGGCCTCCCGTGTAGGGGCTCTTGGCGTCGATGGCGTTGGCGATGAGCTTGATGAAGCTCTCCAGCAGCGCCTTTTGGGCATGGAGCAAATGTTGGTTGTTGAGAGCGATGGCCGCCTGAGACGCCAGCGCCTCGACGATCTGCTGCTTTTGGGCATCAAACGCGACGACGTTGTCGTCGTCGTCGCGGGCGTTGATCAGCTGCAAGACGCCGATGACGCGGCCATCGTTGTTGAGCATCGGAATGGTGAGGAAAGACTGGCTGCGGTACCCTGACTTGCTGTCGAAAGCCTTGGTGCCCGAGAAGTCAAAGCCAGGTTCAGTATACGCGTCGGCGATGTTCACTGAGCGCTTGGTGGTGGCGCAATACGAGGCAACATTTTTGTGGTTTGGGCGGCCGGCAGCGTCGTAGAGGGGCACCGGATAGAGGTCGATGGGTTCGCCGGTGGTGCCACCACGAGCAACCTTGAGAGTGTCGTTGCGCAAGATGGCGAAATGCAGCTGGGTGGTGTCGGCGACCTCATCGCCGGCGTCGTTTTCCACGGCGAGGTAGAGCGTGCCCCCGTCGGCTCGCGTCAAGTCTTTGGCCTCCAGCAAGATGAGCTCGATGAGACGATCTTTGTTTTGCTCTGCCGACAACGCCACGCCGACGCGGTTCAGACGCTCAAGGTCGCGAGCCCGCCTGGCCCAGTCGACCGGGGCGCTGGTTGTGACCTCAGGGTCTTTGTGATGCGCCTCCTGCGTATCCTGCATGCAAACACACTCCGGGACCTGACTGTCTTGCTAGCATCCTGCTCATGCTTCCTCGACTTCGCACTTTTCTGAACGTGGCTGCCCTTTTTGGCTGCGCGCTCGCCGTGAGCGGCTGCAAACCACCACCTCGCGACTCGTTTCAGCAATGGGTTGCCCGCGACGCCTGGGATCAAGGCTGTGCCGAACAGGCCATGATCGAGCGTTGGTCGGTCAGCAATCCGCACTGGAAAATCGAAGGCGAAGTCTACGTGGTCGACGTCGATGCCACCTTCAAGCTTGCCAATGCCTGTCAGGGCGGGATGTCGTTGGGCGGTATCAACGTCAAGGAACTTCTCGAGAAGGGGGGAGGCTCCATCTCTCGCTCGTACAAGCAATTCGAGACCGTTGAGTTCAAGGGCACCGTCGAGATGTCGAGGTGCCAGAAACACGACGACGCCGGCTGGGCCATC
>CAJBHN010000672.1 GCA_903952805.1 uncultured Myxococcales bacterium
CCATCGTCCAGGGTGTGGGGGTGTTGGCGGTGTTCGCCGGGCCAGCGTGGGCCCTGCTCATCGACGGCCGTCGGCGGGGTCCCGGTGACATCGTCGCTGGTACCGTCGCCGTCCGCGCCGCCTCCGTGGTCGCCATCGCTGGTCCCCGGGCGTGAACGGCGATCCGCTGCTGCGGCTGCTGGCCCAGCACGACCCGGACGGGGGCAGGCTGTCGTTGTCGTCGTCAACGATGGATGAACTGGTGGAGCGCATCGTGCTGCTGGGTGGCAGCAGCGACACCTGCGCGCAGGAGCTTGGCATCGTCGACGAGCCTGCCGCGCTGCGCCTGCTTGGTCAGGCCCATCAGCTCGACGTCGCCGACCGCGCTGCCATCCAGTTGCTCCGACCGGGCATCGGCGATGCCTTGACGATGACGTTGCGACAGGTGCTGCCTCGCAAGCTCGCCACCACGCACGGGATTTGTCCGCTGCACCTGACGGGGCGTCGCTGTACGGTGCTGGTCAAGCCCAACGACGACCCCCTGGCCACCGCCGCCGTGCTCGAGGAGCTGGGCTTTGCGTTGTCGTTGACGCTGCGGCCCTTGATCACGACCGAGGCGCTGTGGGCCCAGGCGACCGAGTGGGTCTATGGCACGCCGGTGCTGCCGCGCTTGTCGACGGTGCTGTCGCCGACCACCGTCGACGTCGACCTTGGTGTCGATCTTGGTGTCGATCTCAATGGCGACGTCAACCTGGGGAGCAGCGACGACAGCGGCTGGGTCGCCATTTCCCCGGCGGAGGCCGGCGCCACGCCGGCCCCTGTGCTCCCCGGCGGCGACGACACCAGCGGCTGGCACCTGGCCCGCGCCGGCCAGGTCGTGCTGCCGTCGCCTTCGACCACGGCCATCGCCCCTGTCGTCTTCGCGGCTGTCGTCCCCGTCGTTCCCGTCGTACCCGTCGTCCCCGTCGTCGCCGCGACTGTCGTCCCTGACGTCCCTGTCGACGTCGCCGCCGCCCGCCTCGCTCGTCGTCGTCAAAAGGTCTTGTGGAGCGTCGACGACGCCATTGCCGAGCTGGCCCTGTGTCGGACTCGCGACGAGCTGCTGGATGTCACGCTGCGCTTCGCCTATCGGCGTCTGCACACGGCGGCCATCTTTATTCGCTTGAGCCAGGGGCTGTCCTGCTTCGACGTGCTCGATCCCCTGCTCGACGGGCATGATCTCAAGGGCACCGTCATCGCCGTGGACGACAGTCACGCGCTGGGCCGCGCGGTGTCCCTTCGGAGCCCATCGCTGGGCCCCGTCGACGCCCATGACCCCTTGTGTCGCCTGCTGGGGCGACAACCCCGGTCAGTGCTGGTGGTGCCCATTGTCTTTGGGCAGAGGGTCATCGGCGCCATCGTTGGTGACAACGACGACACGCCCATTTCCCCGTCATTGATGGGCGATGTGCTGCGACTGCAGCCCGCCCTGCAGCGGGGCTTGACCGCCCTCGTCGTCAGCGCTCGCCAGCCGGGCCCCGAGTCGGTCGCGCCCGTCGTCGCGCCCGCCGTTGCGCCCGTCGTTGCGCCCGTCGTTGCGCCCGTCGTCGCGCCCGTCGTTGCGCCCGTCGTTGCGCCCGTCGTCGCGCCCGCGCCGGTCGTGTTGCCCCCGGTGGCGCAAGCGCCGTCGTCGACCGCGTCGTCGAGCCTGATCCCGCGGACGTCCTCGGTGACCGTGGCACCTTCGCCCGGGGCCCACGCCAAAGAGGCCCTGCTGCAGGCCACCTGGCGCGCCTGGTTGGCGGTGCCGGTCGACGACGAGATGGCCGCCCTGGTCGCCACCCTCGATGGGCCGGGCGAGGGGGCCATCGCAGCAGCCCAGCGGGTGTTGGCGTCGGGCTTGTCGGCCATGCCGGCGATGGCGCGAGCGTTCCCCGGGGGCGCAGGCGTCGTCGACGACGGCCGGATCGTGCTCAGCCAGGCGCTGCTGCAGAGCCCGTACTTCGACCTGCTGCAGCGCCTGGGTCCAGACCGGGCGGCTCCCATCGTGGTGGGTGCTTTAGACGACCCCGACCGCCGTCGCCGCTGTGCCGCCGTCGTGGCGGCCCGTCATTTCGGCCTGGCCGCCGCCGTGCCGGCCCTGGGTCGTCGGCTGTTTGACGCCGAGCCGGCCATCGCTTCGCTCGCCATCGACGCCGTCAGCCAGCTCAAGGGGGCCCCCGGGTATGACGCCCTGTGTGTGCGCCTGCGCGACCTGTGCAAGCGCGGACACGAGCACGAGCGCCGTCACGCCATGCGGGCGGTGGCGGCCCTCAGGGACATCGAGGCTGTGGCGGTCCTGCTTGACCTCGTGGGCGCCCGACCCAGGGAACTCGCCGAAGATGCCCGCCTCGCGCTGGTGGAGCTCACGCGCCAGGATTTCGGCACCGCCGAGCGTCGCTGGCGCGCCTGGTACACCGAGCACCAGCATGAGCCCCGTCGTCGTTGGCTGTTGGACGCCCTCATGCACCGCGATCTTTCGGTTCGCACCGCCGCCGCGGATGACCTGGCCGAAGACGGCATCGCCTTGCTCGGCTTTCACCCCGGCGACGCCCCCGCCGACCGCCATGAGGCCTTGATCCGCTTGTGTGCGGGCCTCGGAGAGCGCGTGCCCTCATGACGATGAAGCCCATCAAGCTCGCGCGCCCCACCACCCCGGCCGACGACATCGTCGTGGTCCGCACCAGCAGCACCGACGTTGCTGTCGACGCTGCTGTCGACGCTGCTGTCGACGCTGCTGTCGACGTTGCTGTCGACGTTGCTGTCGACGTTGCTGTCGAGGAGCGTCCGTTGCGGGCTCGCTTCGTCGTGCTCGACGATGGGCCCAGTCCACCGACCGGCGTCGTCGTCTACGAGGCCAAAGACCCCGGCCAGGCCGTCGACACCGCCATCGCCCGCGGCGACCCGGCCCCCTATGGGGCCGTCTTGTGGGACAGCGCCACCGCCCTCGCTCGCCGTCTGTTTCGCGCCGAGCTACAGGGTCGGCGGGTGCTGGAGCTCGGCTGTGGCTGCGGCCTCGTCGGCGTCGTCTGCGCCACCCGTGGGGCGCTCGTGCTGTGCACCGACGTCGACGTCCACACCTTGGTGGCCACCCGCCGCGCTGCGACCGACGCCGCCGTCGCCGACCGCTTGAGCACGGCCGTGTTTGACCTGTGCGGTGCGGCGCCCCTGCCCCTCGTCGACGCTGCTCCCGCCACCGACGTCATCATCGCCGATGTTCTGTACGAGCCCATGTTGGCCGCCGCCGCCGCCCGCCGCACGTTGGAGGCGCTGGCCATGGGCGCCCGGGTCTTCATCGGCGACCCCGACCGTGCCGGTCGACAGACCTTCCTGCGCGTGCTGCGCGAGGCCGGCGTGGGTGGTGAGCTTGGCCCGACCTTTGACGACTGCGTCTGCGTCCTGCAGCCCATCGGCGGCGGCTGATGGCGATGATGTCGTCGGTGCCCATCGCGCCTCCGCCGCAGGTCCGGGTCATCCCCACGCTGCTGGCGTCGCTGCTGGCCATCGCTCTCTTCGTGGTGGGCTTGAGCGTCGCGGCCCGCCTCACCGCCGACGACGCGGACATGACGGGGCTGGGTGCCGACGACGCTGCCGACGACGCTGCCGACGACGATGCTGACGACGATGCTGACGTGGTCGCTGCCGACGACGCTGCCGGCGTGGTCGATGCCGGCGTGGTCGATGCCGGCGTGGTGGTCACTGTTGACGTTGGTCCCGATGCCGGCCCCGAGCCCCAGGAGCCTCCCACCGTCGAAGGGCCTCCCTACGACGTCCATGCCGTCGCCGTTGTCGCCGCCGCGCTCGTGCAGGACTGCGCCCGCGACGCCTTGCGCTGGGACCCATCCCTCGGCGGTCCCTTCACGTTGAAGGTCACGCTGCCGGCCATCGACAGCGCCGATCAACGCCCCATCGTCCAGGCTGACGGCCTGCGCTCGCCGGTGTTGCAGGGCTGCCTGGAGCGCCGCCAGGGCGGATTGGCGTTGCCAGGGGCGGCCACGGGGGTGCTGGTGCGGCAGATGGTGACAGCGAGGGCGGCGCTGCTGTCCGACGGCACCATCGGCGTTTCCGACGAAGCGGTGTTGGCCCCGTGATGGCCCACGGCAGAGTGCCGTGGGAATCCATCAGAACATCAAGGAGATACAGCCAAGACCCCCATGGGTGTGGGGTGTGGTGCCGATGTCGGCGCTGGTGTCAGGTGGTGTCAGGTGGTGTTGACAGTGTTGACAGTTGATACTGTTAGCCGCTAGGCTGAGCGGGTGATCACCGCCCCGTCGTTCACCCAGGACAAAGAGGACTTCTCGCTGGAGGAGTTGGTGGCGGCGGCGGACGGGCTGTTGGCAGCGGTGGCGCCGACCCAAACCCGCTGGAAGGTGCAGGAGAGGCCCGACGCCCGCACCGTTCGCTACTACGTGACCCGCGGGCTGCTGCCCAAGCCGCACAGCTACGACGGGGGCCGCGCCCGCTACGGCACCAGCCATCTGCTGCGGCTGGTGCTCATCAAATGCCTGCAGGCCGAGCACCTGACCCTGGAGCAAGTGGCCCGCGTCCTCGATGGGGCCAGCGACGACGACGTCATCGCCCGCCTGGGCGGCGCTGAGCCGCCGTCGCCGCTGCCGTCGCCGTCACCGTCGCCGTCACCGTCACCGTCGCCGTCGCCCTCGCCGTCGCCGTCGTCGACGCCGCTGCCGTCGCCGTCGCCGTCGCCGTCGCCGTCGCCGTCGCCGTCGCCGTCGCCGTCGCCGTCGCCATCGCCGGCTCTCGCCGGACCCCTGGTGCTCGACCTCGCCCCTGGCGGTCGGGTGGTGGTGCCCCGTGCCGTCGTCGCCACCGCGGCCGATCGGGCCGTACTCGCCGACAACCTCGAGCGCCTCGCCCAGTGGCTGCGCGCCATCGACCCTCCCGAGCGCGACGACACCGCGTCGTCATCCGTGTCGTCATCCACGTCATCCACGTCCCCCACGAAGGAGTCCGCATGAGCGCGCCTTTTTCTGTTCACATCGTCGATGCCGCCCTGGCCGACAAAGCCCGCGACCAGATCACGCTGGGGGGCCGCTTTGTGTTCATCGACGACGCGGCGCTGCTCGACAGCGGTCGTCGGGGTCGTTTGCAGTCGTGGCGCACCCAGGCCCGCAAGGTGGTCAAGGCCGTGGTCGACGGGCCCTTGACGGTGTCGGGCCTGCGCTTGACGTCGACCGCGCCTGTGGCGCCGCGGGCCTGCGCTCTCGTCGCCGACCGCGACCTCTACCGGACCGAGACCGACACCGCCCGCATCGTCGCCGTGCTGCCGCGCCTGGAGCCCGCTGAACGGGCCCGCCTCGACGTGACCCTCGATGGCCAGGCGCTGACCAGCCGCGCCATCAGCGCCGCCGATGGTGGCCTGGTGGTCGAGCCCTTTGGCGCGCTGGTGGCGGGCGCCTATCAGGCCTCGCTGTTGATCGACGACGTCGTGGTGGCGGGCCCCGTCGACTTCACGGTCGCCGACTACACGCTGGCGCCGTTGTCGGTGCGCTTGAGGTCGCGGCACATCGAGGGGGACCAGCTGGTGCTCGGCCTCACCGTCGAGACCTGGCAGGTGCCCTGCGTCGAGCAGCTGCGCCTCTCGCTGGTGGAGGGCAAGCGGGTCCACGAGGTCAAGCTGGTCCACAGCGAGGTCCCGGGCCGCTACGACGTCGCCTTTACGCTGCGGGGCGAGGGAGCCCTGCGGGTGCGGGCCGTGGTCGAGGCCGATCCGTCTCGCTCCGCCGAGTGCAGCATCCCCGGGTCCCGCCGCAGCGAGCGCGAGCAGATCGTGGTCAGCGAGTTGGGTCGCGAGGTGTTGTTGTCGATGCTGCCCACGCCCAGGAGCCTGCCCGTGCGCGGCCTGCATCTGGAGCAGGGCGACATCATCAGCACGCCCATCGTCGTCGACGACGTCGTGACCGCGACCCCTTCGTTGCGCACCATCGAGGCCGTCGAGGCCTTGACGCTGGCCTGGTGGTTGCCGCTGTCTGGCACCTGGCACGTCGAAGACATCGGCGACATCGCCGCCGGTCAGCGCATCGCGCTGCAGGCCCGCGAGCCCCTCGCGCTGTGCTTTGTGGGCTGCTTTGTCGACGGCGGGCCCTTCGAGGCCATGACCACCTTCATGCGCCCCGACGACGACGGCGAACTGCTGGTCTCCCATCCCGCCGAGGTGCGGCCCCGGGGCCTGCTGCCGGTGACCATCAAGACGGTCGGCACACGTCGCGTGCTGCTGGCCATCAAAGACGAGCGCCTGACCTCGACGGACACGCCCCAGGTGGCGCTGCAGGCCAAGCTCAAAGACGGCGTGACGACGCTGGCCTCGGTGCTGGGCGATGATTTCGCCTTCACCAGGGTGTCGGCCCTGTCGGCCGAGCGGGGGAGGGCCGGCCTCAAGGTCTTGATCTCCAAGACGGGCACCAGCCCACGTGAGGAGCGGTTCTTCCTCAACGAGGTGACCATCGGATCCACCCGGAGCATCGGCAACGACATCGTGCTCGACGGCGGCACCGTCTCGAAGCGACATGCGCGGGTCGTCATGCGCGACGACAAGCTGATCGTCGTCGATCTGCAGTCGACCAACGGCACGTTCATCAACGGCAAGCGCATCAGTGCGCCACAGGTCCTGCGCGACGGTGACCGGCTGATCATCGGCGACTACTGGCTCCGCTTCGAGCTCACCGGTGGCGTTGCCGCACCGGCTCCCTCCTGGGATGCGCCGGACGAGGACTTCGACTCCCGCACCCTCGTGACGGCGAGGGCCGAGGAAATGGCCGTGCGGCGTCGAGCTCCAGCGGGCCTGCTCGGCAGGTCCGACGACCTCGACGACCTCGACGACCTCGACGACGCCGACGACGCCGACGACGCCGACGACGACCTCAGGCCACGGTTGCTGGCGTCGGCGTCGGCGTCGGCGCCAGCATCGCGTCGAGAGCCGCCGGCAGATCGAGCCCGGGCGTATGCCCCCGCGCCGAAGTCGCCGCGGATGGAGCCGACAGGAGGCGCACCGCAGGCCCTGTCGGCACCCGGGTCGACGACGCCGCCGCGCGACGAGGTCCCCGTCGACGACGAACGGCCTCGCGAGACCTTCCCCGAGATCCTGTTCTTCGGCGTCATCGAGGTCGACGGCGAGGTCACCGTCGAGGTTCCCGTCGGCGAGTCGCTGGCGGCGTTTCAGGTGCTGGCGTTCACGCTGGTCGATGGTGCCCCCGCCCAGCGCGAGAGCCGGGTGCAGGTGGACCAGCCGGCGCGGGCAGATCTTGATCTGCCGCTGGAGATCGCCGATGGCGACGTCGCCAACGCCGTGCTGCGGGTCTCGACCCGCTCGGGTCGCGCCGTGGTCTCGCTGACCCGCGATGGCGTCGCGGTGGCCATGTTCAACGACGGCGTTGGCCTGGGAGACGGGGCCAGCCACGAGGTCGGCAGCGGTGCCCGGCTGACGTTTCCGGTGGTGGCGGGTCGCTACCGGGCCCAGGTGCAAGACGTGCAGACCGGCGAGCGCGACACCGTCGACGTCAGCGTCGGCACTCCCGGTGTGTTTGCGCGCTTGAGCCGGGAGATCGTGTTTCTGTCGGCGGGCAAGAGCCTGACCCTCGACAGCGCCCAGGCGTTGACGATGCGGGTGCTGCCGGGCCTCGACCAACCCATGCTGCAGCTGTGCCGGGCGACGGTCGACTACGACCACGCCTGTTGCGAGCAGACCGCCTCCAAAATCGTGGCGGCGGCGGCGATGTTCGTCATGGCCGGCAGCGTCGTCGACAAGGACGCCGCCGCCCGCGCGATCGTCGCCGGCGTCGAACGAGAGCGGCGCATGTGGGTGCGGGGGCGCGGCTTTCGCATGTACCCCGAGCTGGCTGGCATCTCGGACTACTACACGCCCACCACCGTCGAGCATCTGTGGCGGCTGCGTCGCCTCGCGGACGTCCGGGACCTGCCAGCGTCGGCGCGGTCGGCGGTGCTGCAGGCCCTCGAGATGGCCGACGACGTCGGCGCTGCCCTGCGCATGCGCTTTGTGCCCGAGTCCATCAAGAACGCCCATGACGCCTGGGCCGTGGCGGCTCGCGACCCCTCGCGCATCAAGGAAAGCCTGGAGTGGGTGGGCAAGGCCATCGCCGTCGACGACAACGGCCCCCGCAGCAAACTCAACGGCGCCATCCGCGGCAGCGTCGGCCTGCGCTCCCTCTTTGCCTACAGTTCAGCCGTGGCCATGATCGCCAAGAAGCCCACGGTCGCGCTGCGCCTCGCCCAGGAGGTGCTGAAGTCCCTCGACGAACATGGCCGCCTCTACAGCACCCTCGACAGCGTCGCGGCCATCGCCATGATGGGTGAGCTGTCTCGCGCCGGCGTCATCGGCGGCACCGGCCGCGCCGACATCAACGGCACGGTCATGACGGCCCGCCAGGGCAGCGAGCTGGGCGACAACGTCGAGAGCATCAAGGTCGAAGACGGCGTCGTCGTCGTCGAATTGGTGCGCCTCAAGGAAGAGAGGCTGACCGACCAGCGTTCGACCGTGGCCGTCCAGGTCGGCCTGCGTGGCGACGGCGACACGACCGCTGTCATCCAGCGGGGCCGCAGCGTCGAGCTCGTGGTCGCGCTGAAGGATGGGTACCGCGAAGGGGACCTCGTGCAGGTCTCGTTGCCTCCCTGCCTGGTGTGGTTGCACGGCGGCGGCCTGGTCAAGCGCTTCACGGTCGACTTCGGCGGCCGAGACCGCGTGTCGATTCCGTTGGCCGTCGTCGCCGATCCCCCCGGTCGCCAGAGCCTCTTTGTCGCGGTCCGCAACATGTTTGAGGAGGAGCGCGTGGGTGTCCCGGGACCGGTGCCGGTGGAGCCGCCCCGAGCGACGCCAACGCCGAGCCCTGTCGAGCCAACGCCCAGGCGCAGCGCTGGCGTGTTGGAGCGGCTGCTGGGCAAGCGCAGCGCTGGCTGACGAGTTTGTGGCCCTGTCACGACCACCGCCAGCGGCGGTCGTGGCATAGTCAGACCCATGTACTCCCCCGCTGAGGTCGTCGCCTGCACCGCTGTTCATCCGCTGCCCGACGGCGAGGTCCGCCTGCTCGGGGCCGTCGATCAGGTCACGGGGGCCATGACCCGCGTCGAGATGGGTGGCAGATCGCTGCTGGTGGATTGCGGCATCGCCCAGGGCCGCGATGCGCGGCATTGGACCTTCCCCGAGGCCGCTAGCAAGGTCGACGCCATCATTTTGACCCACGGGCATCTGGACCACATCGGTTCGCTGCCCATGGTGTTGGACAGCGACTTCGACAAGCCCATCGTGGCCACCGCCGCCACCCTCGACATCGCCCGCATCTCGATGGAGGACGCGCTGAACCTGCAGCGCGCGAGCCGACGAGAGGTCGAGTGGTTTCTCAAGCGCTTTGACCACCTCGCCAAGGCGGTGCCCTACGACAAGGCCGGCATCCCCATCAACAACCTGGGTGTGAACCTGACCTTTCGCGAGGCCGGGCATATCTTGGGGTCGGCGTCGGTCGACATCGTCGGCGCCAACAGCCGGGTCATCGTCAGCGGCGACCTGGGCCGGCCGGGGTCGCCCATCTTGAAAGACGCCTTCACCGCCTGGCCCGACAGCATGCCGGTTGACGTCGTCGTCATGGAGTCCACCTACGGTTCCCGCGATCATCAGCACGGCCACGCCGACATCGAGGACAAGCTGCTGAGCGTCGTGCAGCAGGTGGTCGCGAGCACGGGCAAGCTCTTCATCCCGGCGTTCGCCATCGGCCGTACCCAGGTGCTGTTGTGGTTCTTGAATGAACTCGTCGAGAGCAAGCGCCTGCCGCGCATTCCGGTGGCCATCGACACGCCGATGGGGCTGTTGGTGACCGAGACCTTGGCCACTCTTCCTATGATAGTCGTGGGGGAACAGGGCCGCATATGGGTCTGCCCGGGTGGCCTTCCGCGCGCAC
>CAJBHN010000673.1 GCA_903952805.1 uncultured Myxococcales bacterium
CAAAGCACACGTCGGCGAGCATTCCCCACTCACTTGCCAGATTGACAAGGTGACCAATCTGTTCTTTCGACAGGTCTGTGTGCTGGCGAGCTAGTTCACCAATGGTTGTCATAGGCATTCCCGCATCCGGTGGCGTCATGGCGATCAAGGCGCCAAGGGGCAGCGGCTTGTGTCCAGGCGTGGGTCCGCTATCGACTCTTGATGCGCAAGTCCGCCGTCCTCGCCCTGATGCTGGCATTGGTGACGACCCTGTCTTCGACGGCGGCCGAGGCCCACCGGGGCATCTTTGTCGTGCGCCATGCCGAAAAGGCGTCACAGGAGCCCGACGCTCTGCTGTCGTTGCAGGGGGAAGACCGCGCCCTGGCTCTGGCCCGGCTGCTGCGCAGCGCCGGTGTGACCCACGTCGTGCATACGGACCGGGTTCGTACGCGCCAAACCGTGGAACCCCTCGTGGAACAGAAGGGCTTGACCCCCATCGTGGTACCCCACGCCGACGTCGCCGGGTTGGTGCACCAGCTCAAGGCCCTGCCCAGGGATGCCGTCGTCGTCGTGGCTGCCCACTCAGACACGATTGCCCAGATTCTGCTCGGTCTGGGCGTGACAACGCCCGTGACCATTCGCGATGACCAATACGGTCGTGTTTTTCTGGTGACCGAGTCCAGCCAACTCATCGAATTGGCGTACTGAAGCGATGTGCTACCCGCTCGCGACGAGGCCCGTCCCATGACGACGACGACGACGACGACGACGACGACCCTGCCCACATCTGCGCCAGATGTCCGGCGCCGCATCCTCGACCACCTGGCCCGTCTGGTGGCTTGCGATACCAGGAATCCACCACGGGCAGGGCAGGGCATCGATACCTTGTTCGCCATCGTGCGCGAGGCGCTGCCGGCGAGCTTCGTCATCGAGGAGCGTGACCTCGGCGACGGCTGCCGTTGGCTGCGCGCCGTACGTGGACACCGCGACGGCGCCGCCGGCGCCGACGGCGCCGACGTCCCCTTCGTCCCCATCGTTAACGTCCACATCGACACCGTGCCCCGCGACGATGGCTGGCAGGGTGACCCGTTCACCTTGACGACTGCCATCGTCGACGGCGTGGAGCGCGCCGTCGGCCTGGGCGCCTGCGACATCAAGGGGGCGGTGGCTGCCTTCCTCGTCGCCGCTGTCGACACCGAGGGGAGCGGCGCTCCCGCCGAGCTCGTCCTGACCAGCGATGAAGAGGCCGGTTCCTCCCGCTGTGTGCGCACCTTCGTCGTCGAGCACCCGGTCGCGGGGCGGCTCATTCTGGTGGCCGAGCCCACCAGCGCTCGCGCCGTCGTCGCCCACCGCGGCATCGGCACCGCCACCGTGACGTTCAATGGCATCGGCGGCCACGCGTCCCTGCAGCGCGCCACCCATGACAGCGCTGTCGCTGAAGCCGTGCGCTTCTGCGCCCGGGCTCTCGACGTCGCCGCCGCCGACGACAACACGATCCGCCTCAACCTCGGGCGCATTGAAGGCGGCACCAAGGCGAACATGATCGCGTCGTCGTGCCTGCTGCGCTTTGGCGTCAGGCCACCGCCGGAACAGACCCCCGAGAGTGTCCTGGACCAGCTGTCGTCGTTGGTGTCGTCGTCGCGGGGCCAGCTGGAGCGGGGTTTTCTCGCGCCCGCGCTGCCGGCCCCGTTTGGCGAGCGCAGCGTGGCCCAGGCTCGGGCCAACAGCCGCGCCCGCGCCGAGGCGATCGGCCTGACGGTCGGCGACGACGTGGACTTCTTCACCGAGGCCGCCTTCTTCTCCGCCGCCGGCGCCGACGCCGTTGTCTTTGGGCCCGGCGATATCGCCCAGGCCCACACCGCCGACGAATGGGTCACCGTGTCAGACCTCGTCGCCGTCGCCGCCGCCTACACCGACATCCTCCTCCGGAGCGCCCAATGACCCGTGGCCTGCCCGACGACGTCTCCGTCATTCCCGCCCTGCGTTCGGGGCCCCTGCGCCCAGACTCCGCCGAAGACCTCATGGTTCGGCTGCTGCAGAACCTCGGCAGCCGCAAAGAGGTCGAGCAGTACCTGCGCCTGTTTTCTTCGGTCGAGGAGCAGCGCTTCGCCGTCATCAAGGTGTCGGGCGGCGTCGTGCAGAGCGAACTGGAGGCCCTGGCTTCGTCGATAGCCTTTCTCGACAAGGTCGGCCTGACGCCGGTCATCATCCATGGTGCGGGGCCCCAGCTGAAGCAGGCTGAAGAAGCCGCCGGCGTGCATTCGACCATCAATGAGGCCGGCGAGCGCGTCATCTCGGCGGAGTCCATTGGCCTCGCCCGCAAGGTATTTCAGCGGGAGAACCTGCGCATCGTCAATGCGCTGGAGGCCCTGGGTACCCGGGCGCGTCCCATCCCCACCGGCGTGTTCGCCGCCGAGCCCGTCGACGACGGCCGCCTGGGCTACGTCGGCCACGTCACCGGCGTCGATCTCGAGGCCATCGACGCCAGCATCCAGGCCGAGCAAATCCCGGTGCTGGCGTCGTTGGGCGAAACGCGGACGGGGCAGGTGTTGAACGTCAACGCCGACGCCGCCGCCCACCGGCTGGC
>CAJBHN010000674.1 GCA_903952805.1 uncultured Myxococcales bacterium
GGTGCTGAGGCATCCATCGCCAACTGCACCCGCACCGCGACGACGTCACCCGTCGGCGGCAGGGCCAGCAGCGCCGTCGTCGGCGCTGACGCCGTCGTCGACGCTGACAACGGCGCTGACGCGGGTGCTGACGCGGCCAGCGGCGGCGCGACGACGACGGCCGGGGTGGCGCCGGCTTTGAGCTTGCCGACCAGCGCCGCCACCCGCACGGTCAAGTCGCCGGTGTCGGGATTGTCGTCCCCCTCGTTCACGCGGGTGACGCAGCTGTCGAGGATGTCGACCCCCTGCAGCAGCAGGTCATAGGCCTCGGCAGGCAGGGTTTGTCCCTGACGGCCAAGGTCGGCGAGGTCCTCCAGGTGGTGGGCCAGGCTGGCGAAGTGGCTGTAGCCCATGGTCGCGCCCATGCCTTTGAGGCTGTGGGCAGAGCGAAATACGGCGTCGAAGCGGGGCTTCAGGCTGTCGGCGACGGCGGCAGCGTCATCGTGCGTCGAGGCCACGTCAGCGGCGGCCTGGGCCTTCTCGACAGCGACCAACTCATTGGTGATGAGAGCGAGGCCTTCTTTGGCCTCGTCGATGAACAACCGTCGGTACTTGTCGCGATCCATCGCGTGGCCTCAACGACGACAGAACCGGACGTTCCAACACCACGCCGCCCGCGCGGGCGTACGTCAGCGGCCGCGGGCCTGCAGGACCTTGTTGACGACGGCGAGGACGTCTTCAGCCTTGAAGGGCTTGACGATGAAGTCGGCCGCGCCGGCTTCGATGGCCTCCATCACCAGGCTCTCTTGCCCGAGGGCGGAGCACATGACGATGCAGGCCTTGTCGTCGAACGCCAAGATCTCCTTGGTCGCTTCAATGCCGCTCTTGAACGGCATCACGATGTCCATGGTGACGAGGTCGGGACGAAGTTCCTTGTACTTGTCGACCGCTTCCACGCCGTGAACAGCCTCGCCGACGATTTCGAAGGCATCGCCCGAAAAGATATCCTTGATCATGTCGCGCATGAAAACGGCGTCGTCGACGATCAGGACTCGCTTGGCCATGGGGCACCCTCAAGACAAAAGCACAGGGAAAACAACGATCAGGGTTCTACACCGAAGCCTGCGTCGGTGCGCAAATGTGCGCCAGATTGTCGCCGAGTCGCTGTCCGCTGCCATGTGCGCCGTGGACCCACATGCTCACGTCCGGATCGCATCCGCGTGTCAGCGGCGGTGTTGCCCAGGCCGGCCGGGTCGACGGCGCCGTGGAACTGGCTGGCGGCCACCGCCCGGGTCCGGTGATCCGGCTGCGGCAGGCTGCCGTCGCTCCTCGTCGTCGCCACTTGTGACTGCCACGCTGGTCGTTAGTTTGCCGACCATGACCGGCTCATCGCGTGGCATTGGCCGTTGGCTCCTCGTCGTCGCCGTCTTCATCATGGCGATGGTGGTGGTCGGTGGCCTGACGCGGCTGAGCCGCTCGGGCCTGTCCATCGTGGACTGGAAGCCGCTGACCGGCGTGTTGCCTCCCATCGGCGACGTCGAGTGGGCGGCCGAGTATGCCAAATACCAGGCGTCCCCCGAGGGTCGGTTGGTGAACCACGGCATGGCGATGGAGGCCTTCCAGCGGATCTTCTACGTCGAGTGGGCCCATCGCCTCTTGGGGCGCGTCGTCGGCTTGGTCGTCCTGGTGCCGTTTCTGTGGCTGCTGGTCCGTCGTCGGCTGTCGCGCCGGCTGGCGTTGAGCATCGTCGGCCTGCTGGTGCTCGGTGGCCTGCAGGGGCTCGCGGGCTGGTTGATGGTCAAAAGCGGCCTGAGCGACCGGCCCCACGTGTCGCATTTCCGCTTGACCATCCACCTGTCGATGGCGCTGCTGCTCTTCTGCCTGACGTTGTGGGTTGCGTTTGGTCAGCTGTGGCCGACGACGACGCCATCGACGACAACGACGACAACAACGACAACAACGACGACCCGGGGCCTGCTTCGCTGGGGGGGCGCCGCGCTGGTGGCCGTGGCCGTCACGATCATGTGGGGTGGTTTGGTGGCTGGAACCCATGCGGGGCTGGTGGCGCCGACGTTTCCGCTGATGAATGGGGCCCTGGTGCCGGCGGGGCTCATCGACGCGACGCTCGGGCCAGTGTGGAGCTTCTTTGAGGCTCCGCTGGCCATTCAATTCATCCATCGCCTGCTGGCGTACTTGACGACGGGCATCGTCATTGGCGCCGCCTGGCGAGCCCGGGGCGCCGACGTGCCGCGGTGGTGCAAGGTCGCGGCGACGGCGATGGTGGTGCATGTCGTGGTGCAGGTCACGCTCGGGGCGCTGACGGTGCTGTATTTCGTGCCCATCTCGCTCGCCAGCGCGCACCAGGTCAACGCGACGCTGCTGCTCGGCCAGGTCGTGTTGTTCGTGTTCTCCGCGCGGCGTGGCTGAGCAGGGGCTGATCCCGAGATCTCTTTGATCTTCGCCCACGGAGTGGGCTCGCTCAAAGAGCTCTGGGATGTACCTTGCCCCTCGCCCACAGGGGAACCCTTCGGGCCCCGGGGCGGCGTGGTTCCCA
>CAJBHN010000675.1 GCA_903952805.1 uncultured Myxococcales bacterium
GCTTCCTTGGATTCAACCACCTCAAGGCGGACCCCTGGAATATCTGCCAGCAGCGCCTTGAGTTCAGCCTCCATCGCTGCCGGCGTCGTCCCCGGCAGCAAGCGCACGTCGTATTGGGCCCACACCATCGACGGCACGACGTTGGGGCTGTTGGCGCCCCAAAAGCCCGTCAGGTGCACGGTATCGTTGGTGATCGCCTTGGTGGTCGGCTGCTGCTGCAGACGGTCTTTGACGAAGGCGTCGACGAGGAACGGGCGCTCCATGATGAAGCCGGTGGCACCACCAGCCTCGCGGCCGACCTCAGCCAACAGCTCGTAGAGAGCCGGGTGGATGGTGGGCGTGTCGCGCCACGCGTTCAACCGGTTCATCGCCGTCAGCAGCTTCTCGGGGGCGCGGCCGGGAATCGGCGTACTGCCGTGACCGGTGGGCCCCTCGGCGATGACCCGCGACCAGAGCACGCCGCGCTCACCGACGGAGATGGCAAAAACCGTTTGTCCCTCGACGATGGCATCCTTGAGGCCGATGCCGCCTTCGTTGATGGCGTGGGTGCAGTTGACCTTGGGCCAGTGCTCGTCGGAAACAATGGCGTCGATGCCCGCGCTTTTGACCTCCTCGTCGGCGACCGCGACCAACACGATGTCGCGGCTGCGGGGCAGGCCGCTGTTCTTCAGAGCGACCATGGCATGCACTTCCATGATGCCCATGCCCTTCATGTCGATGGCGCCGCGGCCGTACACGCTGCGGGTGCCGCCGTCAGCGCTCGGCTCGTCCACCATGGCCCCCGAGAGTGGACCACGCCCCACTGGCCACCGGTCTTCTTCGCTGGTGACGACGTCGATGTGGCTCACCAGGCAGATGGCTCCCTGGCCGGGCACCATCGATGGCGTGGTCGCCGGCAGCCGGGCGATCAGGCTGCGGCGATTGTCGCCGTGGTCAATCTGCTCGCTGGCGATGCCGTGCGAATTCAGCAACGCGGCCAGGAAGTCAGCACCGTTGCCCTCGTTGCCTGGCGGGTTGACGGTATCGATGCGGAGGTAGGCTGCGAGGTCGTCGAAGGCGGCGGCGCCGACGACACTCCAATCGACCGCGCCCCGCATCGTCGTCGACGGCAACGCCGCGGAGTCAACAGGGGCGGGCCTGGGTGTGGTGACGCACGTCAGCGCGCCAAGAGCGACGACCACGACGATGAGCAGGCCCAAGCGGCCAATGCGACGGGTCCGGCCCAAATGATCAGCGGCCACGAGCCTTCTCCACCTTGCGACACTCAGCGGACTCGGGGGCCAGCAGGCAGACGCATTCGTCGGCGTCGTCCATCTGGCGACCAACGTCGCTGACCCGCCCCAGCTCATAGAAAAGGTGGTGGTTGGTGGCATCGAAGGCGATGCCCTGGCGGAGCTTGTCGACGACCGACGACTGCCGCTCCCCGTTGCTGCGCAGCGTGCGAGCTTCGTCGAGCGCCTCGGCCCCCTTGGCCTGTTGCTCAGGGGTTGACGGTGTCACGGGGCATAAGGCCGGACGGGGCCGATTGCGCGCTGGCACCTGAGCCGCCGCGTCGTTGGCGGCGGCCTTCTGCAGGACGTCCTCAGGTGCCAACGCCAACGCCGCCCCGAGCCCGATGATGGCGCCCACGATGAAGGTCGCCGCCATCAAGGGCTCACGGGGGAGTCGGGTCAAACGAGCTGAAAGCGATGGCCCTGTGCGCTTGAGTGGTCCCGGTCCCGTGGGGAGCGCAGCGTCGATAGAGGAGGGCAGAACAGCAGCAGCGGGAGCGGTCCGCATCGCCGGCCCGGGCGCGGATGGCTCGCTGTCGTCGTTGACGATGGTGGGACCGCCAAGGCTGGTGGGCCCGCGCTCGTTCTCCGCCTCGTTCTCCGCCTCGTTCTCCGCCTCGTCCTCCGCCTCGTCCTCCGCCTCGTCGGTGACGAGCTCCATGGTGATGACCGGGTGTTTGACCACCTGCGTTGATTCGGTTCGCGCCACCGGCAGAGGCTTCGTCGGCGCCAGCTCCTCCTGAAACGCCCGCAGGTTGAACATGACCGTAGACTCGGTGCGAGCGACGGGAAGCTCGGCGGAGCTCTCCTTGCGGGCAGTCGGCCTGGTGGTCCCCGTCGAGCGGCGGGCCACCTCGCCGAGCATGGCCATCGCCATCGCCTCCACCGAGCCGGCGTCACCACCGCTCATGTCGAAAACGGAGGCATCGGGCAGAAAATTGACGTCGCCATCGTCGGCGCTCGGCACGGTGCCCGTGTTCAAGAATGCGCTGTCGCGATCGAGGGAGCCATCGTGGGAAAAGCTCGGGCGGGCCTGCTGCCCGGTCAGAACCGGCATGCGGGTGGCGTGGTCGTCGAGGGCATCAGCGAAGGCGCCGCCGTCGACGTAGCGGCGGTTGGGATGTCGTTCGAGGGCCCGGGCCACCACGCGTTGCAGGGGCTCTCCCAGCCCCACAGCAGCCAGGATGCGATCGACGGGGTCGTTGCCGTTGGCCGACGCCAACAGCGCGCTGGCGTCGACGTTTTGTCGCAAGGGCCGGTTTTGGGTGATGACGTAAAAAAGAGCGCCAAGCGCAAAGACGTCAGTAAACGCCCCGACGGCTTCGCCCAGAATCTGTTCTGGAGCGAGATAGTTGGGCGTGCCGACCAGTTGATCGCGGCGTGTGATTTGGGTGCTGCCTTCGATCTTGGCGATGCCGAAGTCGCCGATCAACGCGCGGCCATCGTTGGACAGAAAGATATTCGCCGGCTTGACGTCGCGGTGGATGATCCCCTGCCGGTGGGCCTCGCCAAGCCCATGAGCCACCTGGGCCACCACCGCCGCCGCCTCACCACCACTCAACGCACCGCGCTCCTGCACCAGGGCCGACAGCGTCGTGCCCTCGACATACTCCATCGTGTAAAAGAGCAGCCACCCAAGGTCGGGGTCATCGATTTCGCCGGCGTCAAACACGTGAACCACGTTTGGGTGATTCACCTGCGTCAGCGCCCGGACCTCGCGGACAAAACGCTCACGACGCTGGTTGCGGGTTTTTTCACCAGAACCAAGACCAGCCACCGACGTGGTCTTCAGCGCCACCAGACGGTCGGTGTTGATGTCTGTAGCCACATAGACCACACCCATGCCTCCTCGCCCGAGCTCGCGCTCGATGCGATACCGGCCCAGCATCGTTTTGCCGGCCCTGGCGGTCGGGTGTCGACTCATCGAACGAATCGTCGCAAACGACTGGTCACAAACGCAAACGGCGCCATCAACTCACCTCACACACCAACACCCAAGGATGCCCATGTCGGACAAGCCAGAATCCCCAGCCGCCCCAAAACAGCCCCAGGTCCAGATCCAGATTCCACCGGAGGTGCAAAACGGCGCCTACGCAAACCTGACCTTTGTCTCGCACACCGAGACCGAGTTCGTCTTCGACTTCGTCTACGTGCTGCCCCATGAGCCTCGCGGCGTCGTTCGCAGCCGGGTGATCACC
>CAJBHN010000676.1 GCA_903952805.1 uncultured Myxococcales bacterium
GGCGCTGACGGACGCGTCGACGTGCTGCCGGCCGTGCCCGCTGCCGCGGTGCTCATTGACCTCGGCGCCGCCGTCACGCGAGCGCCGGTGTTTCCGACGACCGACATCCCCAGGGATGCCGCTGCGGCCGGCTTTTTGGCCAAGAGTCCCGTCGGCGGCGACGTGCTCATCATCGGCTCTGGCGCCGGTTATGAAGTGGCCCGGGCACTGTTGCATGGCGCTGATCACGTCGACGCCGTCGAGGTGTCCGCCGCAGTCCTCGCCGTCGCCACCGACGGCAGCATTTCGTCGTCGAAGGCGGTCTACGCCGACGACCGGGTGACCACGCATCTGGAAGAGGCCCGCTCCTTTCTCGAGCAGCAAGACCGCCGGGCCAGGGACGCCGGCACCACCAAACATTGGCGGCACATCATCGCCGTCCACACGATCAGCAACGCTGCCGTCACCGTCAACGCCATGCGCCTGGCGGAGGATTTCCTGCTGACCCGGGAGTCGATGCGACTGTTCTTGTCGCATCTCGACGACGACGGGGTCCTCTACATGACCCGCCCCGCCGGCCAGATGGGGCTGCTGGCAGACCTGGCGAGAGACGCGATGGCCTCGCTCAATATCGGCGCCGGCAACGTCAACGACCACCTGGCCGTGCTCGAACGCCAGCCCGCCGACCCCTTCTTTCGTGGCTTGCTCGTATCGCGCGCCGCCATCGCCATCGAGACCCTCGACGCCCCCGCAGGCTTTGTCTGGCGTCATCCGCCACCAGCGACCGGTGAACGACTGCCGACCGATGAGCGACCCTTCTTTCATCGCCAGTCTGACGACATTGACGCCCACCACGATGCCCGCTTGCGCATCGAGGGCCCCGCCCTTGCCGAAAGCGCCGTCGTCCAGGTTGGGGCCCTCAGCGTCGGGTTGTCGGTGCTCGTCATCGTGCTGCCCCTGTGGTTGCGCCGTCGCGCGTCGGCCATGGCCCTGACGGCAGGCACAGCAAAGCGGGTCGCAGAGCGTCCCCCGGCCCTCGAGCATCTGCTGGTGGCAGCATTGTTGGGCCTGGGGTTCATGTGCCTGGAATTGAGCCTCGCCCAGCGCATGACGTTGCTGTGTGGCCGGCCGGCCGTGGCCTTCGCCGCCGTCGTGGGCGGCATGTTGTTGGGTGCTGGCCTGGGTGGTTTCGCCGTGGCTCGCTCGGGACGCACCGTCCGCCTTGAGGTGGCCCTTGGTCTGTCGGCGGTGGGCGCAGTGGTGTCGATGGTTGCCCCCCAGATCCTCGACAGCGTCGGCGTGCTGACGCTGTCGAGTTTCGCCCGCGCCGCCGTTGCGGCCGCCGCCTCGGCCGTGTTGGCATCGCCCCTGGGTCTCGGCTTTCCAGGGCTGGTGGCCGATGCGTCACGCCGATCCCCGTCGGCGGCACCGTGGCTTTTCGGCTTGAATGCAACCGTCTCGGTCGGTGCGGCAGCCCTGCATGCAGGCCTCGCCCCGGCCGTGGGCCTGATGGGCACCACCATCGTCGCCGCCGCCTGCTACGCCCTGGGCGCCGTGGTGGTCTCGGTGCGCTCGATGTCACTCAAAGCATAGAGTTCGCGCCGCCCGATGTAGGCGAGCACCTCGCGGTCGACGAGGCCTTCAACGCTCTTGCCCTCATGCAGCAGCGTACGCACATCCGTCGACGACAACTGGGGCAAGTCGATGCCGAGCTTGGCGCCACCTTCAAAACCACGACGAGGGACGACGACAAATCGAGCCAGACGCTGGACCTCGTCGGGCTCCCTCCAGCGAGGCAGGTCGGCAAGGACGTCGCTGCCCGCGATCCACATGGGCTTGATGCCGGGACGCAGCGCGTGCAGCACCCTCAGCAATGTCACGGTGTACGACGGCGTCGGCAGCCGGCCCTCGATATCGAGGATGGCCGCCCCACCGGCCAGGTGGCGGAAGGCGAGGTGACACATGCGCACCCGGTCGGCGAAGGGTGCCAGGTCCTTGCCGAAGGCATGATTCGCCGTCGGGATGATCCACAGATGGTCGATGTCCTCGACGGCATAGACGGCGGTGGCAATCAGCAGATGCCCCAGATGGGGTGGGTTGAAACTGCCGCCCAGCAGACCGATGCGCCCCAGGCCGCGCAGCGGCGGCACGTAGGGGTCAAGGGCCGCCAGCAAGGCATCGTCGATGACGGGCGCATCGGTCGACGTCGTGGCCAATGTGGAGGGAGGCTCAGTCATGCGGTCGCGCCCCGCACCGACATCTTGTTGCTGCCTCCGAGCGGCACGGTCTGTTCGTGCAACAAGGCACCGCCCAGGCTCCAGCAACTGATGCGCGCCTCACCATTGTCGACGACAAAGCCGGTGATGGCACCGCCGACGCTGACGACCGCCCGCCCGCCCGCCTTGCCCTGCTCGGTGTCAATGGCGAATGGCGTACCACCCACGATCCACAGATGGGCGTTGTCGACGACGTCCACGCCGGCTCGTACGGGCACGGCCATCACCAGCAGCGGACCCGCGAGTTCCACGAGGCGCTCACTGACGGGCAGGCCACCAGCCTCCAGCACCGGGGTACCGATGGCGATGGCACGACTCTCAAGGGGGCCCGGGCCTGGTCGGCCAGGTGCCACGCCCTCCCGATCGGGAGCGAGCAACCATCGGGCGGCGACCTCGAGCCACACGCCCTCACGCTCGGCCCACTCTTGCTTGTTGAGCGTGGCCGCGACGCCGGCGGCGCGACCAAAACACAGCAGTCGGTCCCACGATGAAGCCATGGCCACGGCCCTCGTCACCGCCGAGGCGGCGGCGCTGTCGGTGGCTGCCGCAACATCGATACAGAGGAGCCTCAGCGCCGCGGCACTCATGCTCCGCCCCCGACGCCATACCCGGCATGCAAGAAGCGCTGCCGCACGTCGAGAAAGGCGCGTCGCTGGACTTCGTGGTGGGCGGTGGCTGCGGTGGCGTCGGCACCGGCCTCGAGGTGTTTCCGGGTGACATCGTCTCCGTAGAGGAGATCGACAGCGAGGCGATCGGACACGTATTCGTAGGTCGTCCGTCGCCAGTCGAAGCCATCGAACGTGCGTGCCGCCGCCAGCATCGCGGTGGCGGTATGGAGGCTGTCGTAGGCGTCGACGTCGGTGACATGAAGCTGGGCGCCGCCACACAGGACCCCTGCGTGCTTTTGGAACGTGGGCCGAAAGTACGTGGGGCGCAGGGTGACCCCGGGCAGCCCCCGAGCCCCCGCCAACGCGAGGCTGCGCTCGACGAAGGCATGGGCGTCGACAATGCCGGGCATGCCGATGAGTTCGAACGGTCTGGTCGTGCCGCGCCCTTCCGACATGGTGGTCCCCTCAAAGAGACACCCTCCCGGATAGACGAGGGCCGTGTCGGGGGTCGGCATGTTGGGCGACGGCAGCACCCACGGCACCCCGGTATCAGCCATGCGCATGGTCCGCTGCCACCCCTGCATCCACCGCACGTCGAGGTCGACGTCGAGATGGTCGTGGGCGACGAAGAAGCGACACAGCTCACCGAGGGTCATGCCATGACGGTTGGCCAGCGGATATTCACCAACGAAGGAGGCAAAGCGGGGGTCGACGACGTTGCCTTCGACGTGAACGCCGTCGATGGGATTTGGTCGGTCGAGGACGACTACCCTGGTGTTTGTGCCGGCGGCGGCGCGCAAGGCAAAGGCTATGGTGTAGGCGAAGGTGTAGTAGCGCGAGCCCACGTCCTGCAGATCACAGACGAGGACGTCGACGTCGTCGAGGTCGGCACGCTTCAAGAACAGGCTCTCACGGGTGGGCCCGTACAACGACACAACGTCGATGCCCGTCCGGCGGTCCCGCGAGCCCTCGACGTGCGCCATGTCCTGGGCATCGCCCAACAGGCCATGTTCGGGCCCAAACAGGCGCACCGGGCGCACACCGTGCTCGAGGCAACGGTCGAGCAGATGCACCAGCTGATGGTCGACGCTGGCAGGGTGTCCAAGCAGAGCCACGCGCTGCCCCTGCAGGGACGTACAGCGCTCGGCGACGAGGAGGTCGAGACCGGTTTTGACGACGGATGCCATGGCCAAGCAACATACATGCTCCACGCCATCGACACAGGTGTTGGTGACCGGATGGGGCCGTCGCGCCGGAGTCGTACCTGCACATACATGGTTCCCGCCGCCACCGGTCGCCGGACACCTGCACCTTGTGGGCGAGCCTTTGGCGTCTCAGGGTGGTGCGATGCAACTCCACAGGGTCACCGTCGATGAGGTACCACCAACGCCGCTGGTCCGCTTGGCCGTCCGTGCTGATGGTCGTCGTCGTCCGACCCAGGCGGTCGTCGACGACGAGGTCCTGGCCTCTTTGCCCGCCGACACCATCGTGGTGCTCGACCATGCGGGGCCCGCCGCATCACGGTGGTCGCTGGAGCGCTCGGTGGCCGTCGACGCCGTCTGCGACCCTGTCAGCGGCCGCCGGGCCCGGGCGGTCACCGACAGTGAGTGGAGCGCCCTCGTGTCGGCCTGGATGGACGCGGCTGGTCTGGTGCGGGCCACTGGCCGCATCGTGGCCGTCGCTGTCGACGCTGATGGCCTGCTGCATACAGCCTTGTCGCCGCTGCACGCCCCTTCGCGGCCCGACCGGGTGTTGGAGGTCCTTGCGGCCTGCGCGCCGTGCATCCCGCTGCTCACGATCGAGGACCTCGCCCCCGGCGGCCTCGATGCGAGCGCTGGCGTGGCCTTCGCCCGCGCCGCCATCATGGCGGCACGCGCGACGACGATCATGGCGACGGCAGGGACGGGCTGGCTTTTGCCGCTGCGGGACCGCCGCAAGGGAGGCAGCGTCGACGAAACCGGACTGGCGTTGGCTTCCGCGGGCTGGTGCATCGGGCGCGTCGACGCCTCCATTGTCGGCGTCGTCCGCGCCGGCGTTCCGGTGGCTGTGGCCGTCAATGCCGCCAGACGCGTGGGTCTGACAGGTGTGGTGATGGAAGAGTTCGACCCACCCTGACCATCGCGTCGGCCACGTCGGGGTCAACGCTGCTGCAGACCGTGACTGATCGCCTTGACGAGGTCGGTCTCGACGGCGCGACGGGCCACCTTGATGGCGTTCTTGA
>CAJBHN010000677.1 GCA_903952805.1 uncultured Myxococcales bacterium
CTCCCCCTCTCCCTTCAGGGAGAGGGGGCTGGGGGGTGAGGTCAGCGAGGGAGAGGCAGGGGCAGAGGCTCCAGTTCGGGCTCCCCCTCTCCCTTCAGGGAGAGGGGGCTGGGGGGTGAGGTCAGCGAGGGATAGGCCTTTCGTCGCCGTCGCCGTCGTCGTCGTCCGCATCCGCTCAGGAGCCGGGCGGCGCGGTGAAGGTTGGGATGGCCGCCAGATCGTCGGCACCCAGCAGCTCGAGTTCCGCCACCTGGGCCTGGTGCTGTGAAACAAGCCGGGGCAGGAGGCCGGCGACGGCGGCGGCCACGACCTGCCGTTCGGCCAGGGACATGTCGAGCCCAACGCCCCGATCCCCCGTCCAGCAAAAGCAGCGTCCGTCGACGTCGATGGTGTCGCCGTCGGTGACGGGGTCGAGGGCGGCTTTGAGGGCGGCGTCGGCCTGCCCCGTGCGCAGCATCTGCAGCAAGCGGCCCGCCGGGATCCCCGCGCCGTCCGCCGTGACGCGGAAGCCCGTCACCGGCGCCACCTGGGAGGGGGTTGCCATCCGCTCCCCGGGCCCGGTGGCCACTGCCGTCCCCATCTCCACCGTGTCGGCGTCAACCCGGCGAAACGCCCGGTGCTGACAGCCGGGCACCGTGGTGGCGCCGTCGAGGATGACCCAGCCGTCGTGGCGGCAGGCGCCGTCCAGCAGGGGTCTCTCCCCAAGCAGCACTCGAAGCATCAGGCGGGTGGACCGAGGGCCCCCTTCGAAGTGCACGACGTCGCCGTGCTTCAACCGGACGCGATGGATGTAGGCGCCGTTGACGAAGGTGCCGTTGGTCGAGCCTTTGTCCTCCAGGGTTGTTCCCCGGCTGCTCACCTCAAGCAGTGCGTGCTGCTGGCTGGTGAAGTCGAGCCCGAGGCGGATGTTTGCGAAGGCGCGGCGGCCGAACAGAAGGGACTCGCTGGTATCGATGACGACGGTGACGCCGCGGACCAGGTGGCGCCGCTGCCGACCGCCGAAATCGGTGCTTTCAACCAAGCCACTGTCATCGTCGACGGCACCGGCGAGGGCTTCGACGGTCTCGGTGGAGTCCGCCCGGAACGAGAGGGTCTCGACCCGCAGGTGCAGGACCGGGGCCGGGTGATCCTGGATGGGGGCGCCGTCGGGTTCAGTGGTCATGAACCGATGGTCGTCGACCTCGCCGACGACGGCAAGACATCAGCAGCCGCAATACCCCTGCCCCACCAGGGTCTGCTGGAGCTTCTTCGACGTGGCGAAGGCGACATCGAGATATGCCGACTTCACCGACGTCGACTTCGGCGACGACGGGGGCGGTGACGTCTTTGACACCTGCGGCTCGGCGGTTGGTTCAGCGCCATCAATGGTCGACGCTGGCCGTGGAACGACCTTGTCGCGCAAGCGGCTGCGTCGACGGGCGAGGTCAGGGACGGACGGCGGGCTGCTTCGCGTCTGCGACGACGTCGCGGGCAATGACGTTGAACCAGATGTCGGCGTACTCGCGCTCCTGGCCCTTCACGAGGAAGGTCGCGCCCTGCTGCTTCATGAGCTTGTTGCCAAAGCGGTCCTCGGTGGCGGCCTTGAGGGACTGGATCCTGGTCGGGTCACCAAGGTTGATCCGCGTGATGCCGAGGTCGGCGAAGCTCCGGTCCTTGCCAAGGAGGCCCTCGAGGCGCATGCGCAGGCCGATTTCCTTCTCGAGCATCGCGAGATCTGCCGCGTCGAGGTGCTGCTTGTCCCCGTGAACCAGCTCCATGCGCTCGCACAATGCGCGCAGTGCATCGAAGCCGTTTTCCCAGAGGCCATCGTCGCGGCCCGAGTGGATGCCGTAGGTCGTGAGGTCCGTGCGGTCGCCGAAGTAGTCGCGACCGGCGCCATCGAGCTCGACACCAGCGAGCGCATCGAACACGAGGAGGCCGACGCCGTCGTCGAGGTTCGTGATGATCTCGCCCTTACCGTCGCCGTCGATGTCGATGAAGACCTTCTCGCCGGCCTTCATCTTGAGACCCACGCCAGCGAGGTCGAAGATGAGGGGTGAGGCGAGCTCGCCCGCCTTGCCCGCTGGATCCTGGTAGTCGCCGACGTCGACGGTGACCTCACCCGAGGGAGCCGGCGGCGGGGTCGGCTGGACTGGCACGTTGCATGGCGCGTCGTCGCCGTACTGGGCACCCGGCGGCACCGCGACCACCGGCTGCTGACCGGTGACCGCGCTCTGGGGCTGATGGCTGCGGACGGCGCTGGCGACGCTGTCGGCGAGGCCGTCGAGGATGATGGCCGAGGTCGCGTTCTTCTCGTGCCCAGCCTTCACCTTGGTGCCGAGGAGGGCGTTGAGGGCCTCACGCTCTGTGCCCTCCTTCTTCAAGCGCGACACGCGGTCGCCCTTGTCGGAGAGGTTCTTGCCCGTGCGCTCGCCGATGATCTTCATGACCTCGGCCTTCGCGGCCTCCTGGGTCGGCGCCGCCTTGATCCGGGCGACCTCGGCGGGAGAGAACGTCAACGCCTTCTTCGGCGTGGTGCCTTCGGGGGCGACGCGGGCGCGAGAGCCCTCGAGCTTGTCCATCGCCTGGTGGAAGCGCGTGATGTCCTTGGCGCCGCCGATGTTGGCCTTCTTCGCGAGGTCCTTCCAGCCCTTGGAACCCTGGGCCCGGAGCTTCGCACTGCCGTAGGGGGCGGCCTTGCTCTTCACGAGGCCCTTCTTCGGCGCCCCCTTGGCGCCCTGGGCCGCGCTGATGCCCATGAAGAAGGTCACGAGCTGCTTCAGGATCTCGGCCTGGGCCGCGCGCATCTCGCGAAACGCCTGCATCTGCCCTGCATCGGCCTGGGTCCGCTCCGTCGGGGTGGCGGCTCCGGCCGCAGCGGCATTGGTCCCGGGCGGGGTGCCGTTGGTGACGTTGGTGGCAGTGACAGGGCGGGCGGTATCGATGCGGGTCATTGTTTCCCTCTCCACGTTCAGCAGCAGTGACACGGAGGGTATCGGCGGCGCTCCGCGAAACGCCCGTCATCCGATCTACGGATGGCAAGAATAGGACCGGTTTTCGGATCGAGGCAACCTGACCATCGGCCCGGTCCGGCCCCGGGGAGTGCGTATGAACGATTGTTCAGGCCTGAACGTTGGCCTCAGGACGCAGCGACGGCGTCAACGCACTCGTCGGTCATGCCCACAGAGCTCGGTGCGGGCGTCGCGGTCTCTGCGAACGTGTCGTTCTGCCCCAACGGAGTTCAGCTCTGTGCCGTACCGAAAACGAGGCTCTGCTACCGTTCTTCGCCTGGGACTTTGAGCGAGAAGCGCCGGGTGGGATCCTTGGCGCTTCCGCCAACTGGCCGGGGAGGCACCCGTGAGGCGCCGAGGACGTCGGCGATGCGATCGACGTGGTCAGGGGCCTCACCCGCTCGCGTCCGTACAAGTGTGCACAGCTCGTTGAGCAGGTTCGAGCGAGGCGGGCACCGGGCGTAGTGGCCGCGAATCGCGGTTGCCAAGGTGGCTCTTGTCGCCGACGCCGTCGGTGGGTCGAGGAGCTGCTGAAGCTCCGGTGGCACCGGCACCTCGCCCTCGTTTGGGATGCCGATGAGAAAGATGAACGGCAACGCCTCGAGGACGTCGTTGGGCGAAAACCGCCGAGTGCCATCGTCCGAGACGGCATGACAAACGGCGACCATTTCGCGCGCCAGAGGGGTCATCAGGGCTTGAGGTGTTTCGGCAGGTTCAGGAGCTCGCCGGTGAGCGCGGTGTACGCCTCAGAAGCCGACTTCTCGATCTCGCGGATCGGGATGCGCGTGGGCCCCATGAGCTTCGCGTCGACGGGCCAACGAGCATCCCGAAAATTCGCGCCAGAGGTCGACTCCGTGACGTCACGGGACATCGTGAGCATCGACGTCACCATCTGCTGGAGCTGCGTCGGGTTGTCGGCGAACTCGCGCATGAAGTGATCGGTGAGCTTCTTTCCGGTCAACTCCGTCGCCGGGAGCTTGTTCCACGTTTTCATCCCATGACTCCTTTTCTTGCAGAGTACCGGCTCGCCGTCGGCGCGAACAGGAAAGGCGTTGTGGTGCAGGCAGGCCGGCTCCGTGACACCAATGGCCGCGTGCATCGGCGGTGCACGCTCGCCGATGCGCGAGGGGAACAGTTGAGTTGAAACGCCCGCTCCAAGAAGGCCGCAGACAACTGGTGATGACCGGCGTCGAGCTGCTCGAGAAGCTCTTGCCCTTGATCCCGCCGACGGACGCGAAGCTCACGCGATTCATCACCGCCAGGTGATGAATGAATGCACGGCATGGTGTCTTCGCGCCGACGAGCCGCCTGCGCGACAAGGTGGTGCACCGGCCGACCGACGAAGCCACAGCGCCGTCGGCAGAGACCGCCGTCGCCGATGAGAAGTGCAAGCCGCCTTCGAGATCACCGATGACGTCGATGGTGTCGTCGCCGATGCGCCAGCGAAAGGCCTCGACCGATCCATCGGCCATCCCGAGCTGTCCGACGACGGTGGTGCCGTCGGCAGAGACGGCAGCGGCAAAGGTCGATGCCCCTGCAGGCGTGGGCACGCGGGCAAAGCCAGGAGGAGGAGGAGGAGGAGGAGGAGGAGGAGTTGCGCCGATGAGGGAGGCAACGAGAACGCTCAACATGCGGCGGCTTGCCGTCGTGCTTGGAGGGGGGCAATCGCCGGACCCGGTGGCACGTGGGCGTCCATGTCGGCGACACCGTCTTTGGCGACGCAGGCGAGGTCAGCGACCTCGAGGGGTCGCGACGACGTCGATAGGCACCGGCGGCGTCAGCTCGGTGCGGGTGCCGCGACGACGTCGTTCGAGGGTCAACGACGTGCCACCGACGTGGAGGCGGCGGCTGTAGCCCTCCAGGGCGGGCTCGGCGTCGTGGTGTTGACGATGACGCAGCAGAAATGTGCCCAGGCGCAGCGCCTGTGCCGGCCACAAGCGGTGACAGCCGTGGCTCACGCCGCCGGCGAGCACCGAGCGCACCGTGCCGGTGCCGTGGGTCCGCACGCTGGTGTCGCCAAAGAGCTCGGTGCCATCACGCGTGGTGACCATGGTGTGGTGCTGCAGCATCACCAGGCCATAGGCCGAGCGGTAGCCGGGCCCGACCCCCTCGTCGTTGACGACGACGCCCTTGCCGCTGTGGAGCACGAGTTCGTCGTCGGGCGTGGTGGGAGGCGGATACCAGACCGGCGCGGCCCACAACCACCGCCACACAAACTGCCCGCGCGGTGACGGCTTGTTCTTGCGAATGACCTCGCCACTGCTGAGTTGCTCGCGTTGGTTGCCGCCGACAGTCGTTGGCCACACCACCAGCGGCAGGGGCTCGCCATCGACGACGGTGCTGACGCGAAAAACCGGACGAGCGCCACCAACGACGGGGACGCCGTGGGCGTTGACATCACCGACGTCGACGGCAGCCGTGAGCTCGGCCATGTGGGCGCTGTGCCAGGCCGGCGGCGCCGGCAAGCGCAGCGCCACCGAACCCAGCAGCAGCCAGCCTCGCACGGTGGCGGCCAGCGCGGCGTGAGCACCGACGACGTCGAGCTGGCTCTCGGTCAGGCCCAGGGCCCGGGCGGCGGCGTCGGTGGCCTGATGGATGAGGTCGGGGGCCCCGCGCGGGCTGGGAGGGCGCCGCGATGGCCGCAACGACGGTGGATCGAGGAGCAGCCCCAACACCGTGGCTTGTTCGGCGCGGGCGCTGCCGTCTTCGATGAGGCCGGCGGCGTCGGCGACGCGCTCCCGCAGGGTGCGCAAGACGGCGAGCAGATCGCGGGTCTGGCTGGGCAGCAGCAGGCGGGTGCGGCCTTCGTCGTCGAGGACGCCGGGGATGCCCGGCAAGACCTCCTTGCGCTGCCACAGGCTGAGGGCGCGGGCGGTGGCGGCGTTGAAGGTGCCGTCAGCCTGGGCGGCAGCCAGCAAGCCTTCGCAGACCAGATGCCCCTGCAAGGCGTTGACGGCGTCGTCGCCGCCCTTCTTTTTGGGGCGGGGACGGGAGCTGCGCAGGTCGACACGCAGCTCGGCGAGGGCCTCGTTGCGCACCAGGGCGTCGCAGGCATGGCGGGGAGCGTCGTCGAGACGACGGGCCAGCACCGAAAAGTTGGGCTGGATGCCCCATTGCTCCAGATACCGATCCGCCGCCGCGCGAGGGCCTGCTCCCTCGACGTCGAAGCGCTCGTCGGCCAGCGCCACCCAGGTGGGGTGGTAGGGCGTGTCCTGCAAGATGAGAGGCACCCAAGCATCGCCCAGCTCGACGATGGTCAGACCGGCGGCCGCAGCGGGGCAGATGGCGCCGACGACGACGCCGAGCTCGAGGATCGGATGGCGTTCTTCAGGCGGGCAAGATGACGACGGAGACAAAGACGGAGACGAAGACAGAGACGGCCCCTGCCCCATCATGAGCACCAGCAGGGCCAGCACGCTGGCCGGGCTCATGGCTCGACCCGGGTGACGACGCAGTGGTCTCGGGCCCGGGTCATGCCGACGTACTGCAACAGCCGCTCCTGCCGGTCCCATTGCTCGCGGTCGACGTCGAGGCCGGCGCGGTAGCGCTGGGGCACCTCTTGCTGGCCGCACAGCACCACCGTCGGCGCCTCCAAGCCCTTGCTGCGGTGCAGCGTGCAGAGCACCGCGTCCAACCCCGCCGGCAGGCTGTCGAGTTCACCCAGGATGGGCACGGTCAGCCCGCGGTCGCGCAGGCGATCGCGCATGGCCTGCACCATCGAGGTGGTGCGGGCGAGCAGCAAGACCGGCACGGCCTTGTTCGCGACGGCGCCGCGGATGACGTCGGCGACGAAGGCGGCTTCGTCGTCGCTGCTGTTGAACTGACGCACGATGGGTCGTGGCCCGGCCCGCACGCTGCGGTAGCCGTGGTCGGCGACGGTGTCGGCGTTGGCGTCGACGGCGGCGTCGATGGCGGCGTCGTGGTCGATGACGTCCATGGGGAGGCCGGCGATGAGTTCGATGGCTTGATCACAAATGCCCTGGGTCGTGCGGTAGTTGAGCCGCAGCCGCGCCGAGCGACCCCGCACCTCGATGCCGCAGCTCCGCAACGACGTCGGCTTCTTCGTGAGCCGCTGGTGGCCATCGCCGACCATGAAGAGCCGGTCTGGCCCGGGCTCCTTCTTGCCCGTCGGCGTCGCCAGGGCCGCCAACAAGCGCAGTTCCCAGGCCGAGGCGTCTTGCACCTCGTCACACACCACCGCCGCAAACGGCGACGACACCACGCCGTCATGCAGCAGCTGCGTGGCCCGTCGGGCCAGCCCGCCGGCGTCGTCACCGCCACGATGAGCCAGGGCCGCCTCGTACGCCGACAGCACCGCCCACACCTGCAGTTTGGCGCTGCGCTCCAGGCGCCCTCCCCGACCGCCGCGCGGCGCCTTCAAGTAGGCATCGACCGTCGTGATGCCCCGCGCCAGCACGACCTCGTCACGCTCGGCGACGTAGAAGGCCCGACCGCGACCGGCGCCATCGAGGCGCAGGGCCTCCACCCAGGCCGCGTCGAGGTCCTCGTCCAGCAACACCGACGATGGTTGGGCCGCCAGCGTCAATACCGCCCGCGCCGCCGCCGTCAGCGTCAACGTCTGCACCGACTGCACACGGCTCGGGTCGTCGCGGCACAGATCGACCAAACCGATGTGCAGCTGATGGGCCAGGACCCGGCTGAACGTCGTCAACACCACGGGCCGGGCCGGTGAGGCGTTGATGGTCGGCAACGACACCAGGTGGCGGACCCGATGCAGCGCGACCACCGTCTTGCCCGTGCCCGGGCCCCCCATCACCAAGAAGGGACCGCTGGTCGACATCGACACCAGCCTCTTCTGCGACGCATGCAGAAACACCCGCCACGACGTTGCATCCGCCGACAACGCCGCCTCGAGGGCGGCCTGCTCGGGAGGCACCAGCCAGACCCGCTCGGCGTTGACGGTGGCCTGCATGGCCTCCTTGAACGTTACCGTCTCGCCGTCTTTGGCCCGCGCATAGCGAGCCACGATCCCCTGCACGTCGTCGGGATCGGCCGCCAACGACAAGAGGGCCTCGGCCAGCGCCGGCTCCAGGCGCTCGGCCAACTCCAACAGGGTGTCCTCGTCGGGCAGGGCCCGCAGCTGGGCCGCCAGGCGCGGCCCCACCTCGACATGGCGAAAGGTCTTGTCGCGCACATCGACCAGCGGACCCGCCACCGTCGGCGTCGCTGTCGTCGTCACTGTCGTCGTCATCGGCGTCGTCGTCGTCGAGGTCGACCTGCCTTCGTCGTTGCCGGCCTGGACCGTCAGCAGGCGGATGACCTTGCCGACCTTGACGCTGCGGTGGCGCTCAGCCCACTGGTAGGCCTCGTCGTGGCTGTCGACCCACACCAGCATCAACGCCGTGCCTTCGCGGCTGCAGATGACCCGCAGGGCGTCACGATTGACCACAAACGACACCCACGGCACCCCGTGGAGGGCGTGGATGTGGACCGACGACAACCCCGCCTGCAGCTTGTCGATGGTCTCCAGCACCGCCTTGACCTGCTTGGCGTCCAGGGCCCCCAGCGACTGCTGAAAGCTCGAGGCCAACGCAAGCTCATAGGCTGTCGTCGTCATGGCTGGATCCCGGTCGGGCCTGCCTGGCCTGCCTGGCCTGCCTGGTCGTCGTCGAG
>CAJBHN010000678.1 GCA_903952805.1 uncultured Myxococcales bacterium
CGGGATTCGTTCGGGATTCCCTGGAGATTCGCTCGGGATTCGTTCGGGATTCCCTGGAGATTCGCTCGGGATTCGTTCGGGATTCCCTGGAGATTCGCTCGGGATTCGCTCGGCATTCGCTCGGCATTCGTTCGGGATTCGTTCGGGATTCGCTCGGCATTCGCTCGGCATTCGCTCGGCATTCGCTGATTGGAACCGCTACCGAAAAACTTTGCCCAGGCTGTATTCGTGCAAGCCGGGCTTCTCGTGGTCCATGTGGATGCCCTCAATGAGGTAGCCCTGCCGCAGCTTGATGACGATCATCGGGATGTTGGTGACCAGGATCGTCGACATGATTTTCGTAAAGCCCGCCCCCCTGACCTCAGCCTCGATGGCCTGGGAAATCGCCGCACCGACGCCAGCTTGACGACGAACCGGGTCGACGACCGTCTTGACGCTCTCGGCGAGGTATTTCGTCTTTGGAACGTAGGCGCTGCAGCCCAGGCGGCTGCCGTCGTTGGCGTCGGTGGCCCAGAAAAACCGATAGTGGCCGCTGACGACGTCGTCGCCGTCAAGGGGCAACTCGCTGCGGTAATGCGCATTGACGAAGGCGACCAGCTCGCTCACGGCGTCGGGGTCGTGCCGGTCGACGGCAGTGAGGGCGACGGCGAGGGCGGCAACGGGGGTTCGCATTGGCGGGCTCGGGTGCTTGAGTGCTTCGCTACAGCCCGGGCTATAGCAGGCTGAAGGAGTTCCCATGACAGGCGCAGTCATTCCCATCATCAACATCCTGGTCGGGGCCGCCTGCATCGTCGGCGGCGTCACCGGCAAGCTCTCGCTGTTTGGCATGAGCAGCAGTGTCGGCGTCGTGGTGGCCGGCAGCATTGGCGTCGGCATCGGCGTGTTTCAGCTGTGGCGCAGGCAGGCCCGATGAGGCCCACGCAGGACCCACGTCCCCTGGCGGTCGTCACCGGCGCCTCCTCGGGCATCGGCGAAAAGATGGCCGTGGCCTTTGCCCGCCGGGGCTTCGACCTGGTGGTGGTGGCCCGTCGCGCGGATCGGCTGACCGCCCTGCAAACGCTCATCACATCGACGTGTGGCGTGGACGTCGAGTGCGTCGCCGCCGACCTGGCCAGCAGGGCTGGCCTGGCGCTGGTGCAGCAAGCCCTCGCCGATCGCGACGTCGACGTCCTCGTCAACAACGCCGGCGCCGGCTGGATCGGCACGTTTGCCGAGGCCCCCATGGAGCGGCAACTGGAGATCATCGACGTCAACTGCCGGTCGCTGATCGGCCTGACCCAGGCCGTGTTGCCGGGACTGCTGCAGCGTCGACGTGGGCGCGTGGTCCAGATTGCGTCGGTGGCGGGCTTCATGCCCGGGCCCCGTTCGAGCGTCTATTACGCCTCCAAGGCCTTCGTGGTCTCCCACAGCGAAGCCCTGCGCCATGAGCTGGCCGACAGCGGCGTCACCGTCACGCTCGTTTGCCCCGGCCCGGTGGCCACCGAATTTCAGCGCAGCTCGGGGGTGCGGGGGACCATGGGCGGGGCCGCGCTGATGAGCGACGTCGCCGTCGCCGAGGCCAGCGTCGAAGCCGCCCTCGCGGGTCGATTCCTGGTGGTGCCAGGCTTCGCCAACCGCCTGCTGGTCGCGTTGTCGGCCTTGCTCCCTCGACGACTGACGGCGGCCCTGGTGGACCGGCTGCAGCGGAAGCGGCAAGAGGCCGGAGCCGACGACGTCTAACGCCCGGGGCCTTGAGCGTGTCGCCGGGAGCGCCGGGGGCGGCGGGGACGACGACGCCGGCAACGTGAGCACCGTCACTGTCGCGAGCCGCGCGAAGCGGTTCTGCCCGGCGCGAGGTGGCGGCGCTGAGGTGGGAAGATGTCCATCATCGTCGACGCTGCGCTACCGTGGGGCAGTCATGAGCGAACACTTTCCCGATCCGTCTGAGGCCAATGAGGCCGGCGTCGTGTGCGCCGGTGCCAAACCCGATCCGGCCCTGCTGAAGGAGGCGTACCAGGCGGGGATCTTCCCCTGGCCCCACAAGGGGCATCCGCTGCTGTGGTTCTCGCCGGACCCGCGCTTTGTGCTTCCTCCCAGGGAGGCCCACCTCCATCGCTCGTTGAAGAAGGCGATGCGCAAGACGTCGCTGGTCATCAAGGCCGACACGGCGTTTCGTGACGTCATGGCCGGCTGCTCCAGGGCCAAACGGCAGGGCCAAAGCGGCACCTGGATCACGCGTGACATGATCAATGGCTACTGTGCCCTGCACGACGAGGGGCTGTGCCATTCCGTCGAGGCCTGGGACGGCGACACCCTCGTGGGTGGCCTGTACGGCGTGTCGTTTGGCGGCGTGTTCTTTGGCGAAAGCATGTTTGCCACTGCCCCCGATGCCTCAAAAATCGCGTTTGCGACGTTGCTGGCGAACCTGATCCAGCAGGGCTTCATCCTGGTGGATTGCCAAAGTTACACCGACCACCTCGCCCGCTTTGGCGCCGTCGAATGGCCCCGCGTTCGCTTCCTGGAGGTGCTGCAACAAGGCCTCAAGCAGCCGACGCGCCAGGGCCCCTGGACCCTGCCCCTGCAGCCCGCTGACGCCGTCGACTATTTCAACGAACTCGACTGACCTGCACGCTCAGGCGCCGCTCACTTCCAAGGTGGTGTCACCGAGGTAGACGCGGTCGCCGATCTGCAAGCGGGCCCGCAGGACACGTTTGCCGTTGACGAACGTGCCGCACCCGCTCCGGGCGTCGGTGACGGTGACGCCGTCGTCGTCGAACGATATCGTCGCCTGCCGCCGGGAAAGCTTGCCGTCGGGAACGACCACGTCGTTGTCGGCGCCGCGGCCGAGGCGCACGGCGAGGCCGATGACGGGCAAGACCTCGACTGCGGC
>CAJBHN010000679.1 GCA_903952805.1 uncultured Myxococcales bacterium
CTGGAACTCCTCACGGAAGTGACCGCCGCAGCTCTCGTTGCGATGAGCTGCATCGAGGCACATGAGTTCGCCGAACTCGAGGAAGTCCGACACCCGCTGCGCGTAGTCGAGGTTGACGTTGAAGCTGTCGGCGTCGCCGGTGACGGCGACGTTCTCCCAGAATTCCCCGCGGAGCGCCTGGATATCTTTGATGGCGCCCGCGAGGCCCTCGCTCGTGCGCGACATGCCGCATTGGTCCCACATGATTTGGCCAAGAGCCTTGTGAAAAGACCGAGGCGAGCGCTTGCCCTTGATCGCCAACAGGCGCTTGATGTCGCCGGTGACGTGATCGGTGGACTCGGTGAAGGCAGCGTGCGCCGTCGTCACCTTGGCTGGCTTTTCGTTGGCGAGGTACTGGGCCACGGTCGACGGAATCACAAAGTAGCCGTCACACAGCCCCTGCATCAGAGCCGAAGCCCCCAGGCGGTTGGCGCCATGGTCGGAGAAGTTGGCTTCGCCGAGGACAAAGAGCCCGGGCACGTTGGACATGAGGTTGTAGTCAACCCACAGGCCACCCATCGTGTAGTGCACGGCAGGATAGATGCGCATCGGTGTCTGGTAGGGGTCTTCGTCGGTGATCTTCGCGTACATGTCGAAGAGGTTGCCGTACTTGCCCTCGACGTCGGCCTTGCCCTTGTCGGCGATGGCCTTGCCGAAGTCGAGGTAGACGCCGAGGCGCTCGCCGCCGACCGCGGGACCGACGCCGCGGCCCTCGTCGCACACCACCTTGGCTGCGCGAGAGGCGATGTCCCGGGGACTCAGGTTGCCGAAGGCCGGATAGCGACGCTCCAGATAATAGTCCCGATCAGCCTCGGGGATGGTCTTTGGGTCCTTGCTGCAGTCCTCGGCCTTTTTGGGCACCCAGATGCGGCCGTCGTTGCGCAGAGACTCCGACATCAGCGTCAGCTTGGACTGCTGGTCGCCGTGGACCGGGATGCAGGTCGGGTGAATCTGCGTGTAGCAAGGGTTGGCGAAGGCGGCGCCACGCTTATAGGCGCGGTAGGTCGCCGTGACGTTGCAGCCCTGGGCGTTGGTCGAGAGGTAGAACACGTTGCCGTAGCCGCCGGTGCACAGCAGCACGGCGTCACCAGACCACTGCTCGATCTTGCCGGTGACGAGGTCGCGGGTGACGATGCCCTTGGCGTGGCCGTCGACGAGGACCACGTCGAGCATGACCGTGCGGTTATGCATTTTCACCTTGCCGGCCTCGATCTGCCGGTTCAGCGACGAATACGCACCGAGCAGCAACTGCTGGCCCGTCTGCCCGCGGGCGTAGAACGTTCGGCTGACCTGGGCGCCGCCAAAGGAGCGGTTGGCCAACTGCCCGCCGTATTCGCGAGCGAAGGGAACGCCCTGGGCCACGCACTGGTCGATGATCTGGCGCGAGCACTCCGCCAGACGATGAACGTTCGCCTCGCGGGCGCGGAAGTCGCCGCCCTTGATGGTGTCGTAGAAAAGCCGGAAGACGCTGTCGCCGTCGTTTTGGTAGTTCTTCGCCGCGTTGATGCCGCCCTGGGCTGCGATGGAATGCGCCCGACGGGGCGAATCCTGATAGGCGAAGCAGTGAACGTTGTAGCCGAGTTCAGCCAACGACGACGCCGCCGACGCACCGGCCAGACCCGAGCCGACGACGAGCACAGTGTACTTCCGCTTGTTGGCGGGGCTCACGAGCTTGCTGTCGAATTTGTGCTTGGTCCACTTGTCGGCAAGAGGCCCGGCAGGGATCTTGGAGTCGAGCTTCACGTCGGAGAGGGGGTATTCGACGACGACGCTCTTCTTCGCGCTTGAGCTGGCGGGCGTAGCGGTGGTGGCGGTCATGATGTGGCCTCGGGGAGTGTGGATGTGTGGTCGGCTGGCGCCAAAGAAAAGGGTGGGTTCACGAAAGAAGCGACCATGGCGATGGTCGGTCTCATGTCGTCGAGGAAATC
>CAJBHN010000680.1 GCA_903952805.1 uncultured Myxococcales bacterium
CGACGCCGCCGCCGCCAGCGCGGGCCGCCTGGTCGCTGGCAGTCCGTGGTTCGCCATGGAGATGTGCTCACACGGCGCCCTGTCGCCCCGCGGTTTTCCGCTGCCGTGGGCGACGACCCGGACGCTGCTGTTGTCGTTGCTGGATGCGCTGGCCCACGCCCACGCTCGCGGCGTCATCCATCGGGATCTCAAGCCCGGCAACGTCTTGCTGTGCGCCCCCGACGATCCACGTCCGGGCCTCAAGCTTTCCGACTTTGGCATCGCCCACCCCCTCGGCCTGCTGGGCGCCGACGCCGCCCAAAACGCCCACTCCGGCACGCCCCGGTCCATGGCCCCCGAGCAATTCACCGGCGCCGCCCGTGAGCTTGGCCCGTGGACCGACCTCTACGCCGTGGGCTGCCTCGCCTTTCAGCTGGCCAACGGCTCGGCCCCCTTCAACGGCGACCCCAAGCGCTTGTCGGTCGCCCACTGCCACGACCCCGTGCCGGTGGTCGACGCCCGCGGGACCTATCCGCCGGCCTACGAGGCCTGGGTGCTGCGCTTGCTCGAGAAGCGCCCCAGGGACCGCTTCCATCAGGCCGCCGACGCCGCCTGGGGACTGCTGCAGCTCACTCCCGACGACGACCACACCGTGCCGTCGGATTGGGCTGGTGCCCTGCGCTCTTTGCGCCCACGCCCCATGCACCAGGACATGGAGCTCGCCGAGCGGACCCTCAGACCAACCGGCGCGCCCATCGCGAGCAGGACCTTCGACATCGGCCATCCAGGCCTCGATGGCGAGGCCGTCGTCGGCATCGAAGACACTGCCGACCAGACCATCGGTCCCCGTTTGGCGTCTAAGGTCGGACGCGACGGTCCTCGTTCGTCGTCGCTCGACAGGTCACCGCTTGTCCATGGCAACGAGTCCACCGGGGCCCCGCGATCAGCCATCCGCATCGGCCGCTTGCGTGGCGACGTCACCGGCGTCGATGCCACCTCGGAGCCCACGGCCATCGCCCGTCGGCCGGTGGCGCTGCGCGAGTCCCTGCCGCCCGGTTTCGTCTTTCAGACCCCTGCCACGACGGTCCCGCCGCCTGCCCCCGTCGACAGTGTCAACGAGACTCCATTCGCCACCGTCCTGCACGCGGACCCTGCCGCCGCCGCCGCCTCCAGCAGCTCCAACAACTGGGCACCCCGGGCACCGTGGGGCGAGCTCCTCGAGATGAAGCAGGCTCGTGATGCCCAGCACCAGGCCGGGCTCGACCCCATCGACCGCGATCACCCCACCGCTGGCGCGCCGCGCTCAGCGACCCCGCCGACGCGATCAGGGCTCCGCATGTCCCTGAGCCACCAGGACCGCCGACCACGGGCGCCAGCGGTGCCGCCGCCGTCGGTGCCGTCTTGGCGTCGACCCGACGACACCCACCTCAGCGGCCCCCTCCAGCCGGCCCAGCGCCTGTTGGGGGCTGGCCTGGGCCTCTTTGGGCTCCGCCAGGTGCCCTTCGTGGGGCGCTTCGCCGAGCGCGATCGGCTGTGGAGCACCCTCGGGCCCGCCCGGGCTGGCAAAGACGCCGTCGTCGTGGTCCGCGGCGCCGCCGGCGTCGGCCGCACCCGCTTGCTGGAGTGGTTTGGTGAACGGGCGGCAGAAGTGGGTGCGGCAACCACCATGTGGGCAAGCCACGCACCCGAACAAGGCCCCCACGACGGCCTGGTCGGCGGCATGGCCCGGGCCCTGCGACTGGGCCTTGACCCCGACGAGGACGTCGGCCGGATCCTGCGGGAAGCCATGCCAGGTCTTGACGACGACGACGTTGCGTTGCTGGCCCGGACCTGGTCGGGAGCGGCGGCGCCG